>VFGE01000026.1 GCA_009392515.1 SAR202 cluster bacterium
TCTTTTGTTATTCCTGGATCTAATTCTTGTTCGGCTGCTATAGATGTAAGTCGATCCGTTGCCAGACGAGCTGAACGTTTAGTAGTAAATATGCATGAACAGAATTTATTGAATAATGATCTAATATTGGTTTATTTAAACCGGTTAGCTGACACACTTTTTGCATTAGCCAGATATGCTGAAATCGATACAGGATTTGATTCTTTGGATAAGGCAAAAATTGATTATGACTTGGGTAGATAGTATCTATAAATAAAGCTTTGGGGTGTGAATTTGGATACTGCGATTGTAGATTATGGTACAGGAAACATACGAAGTGTCCTGAAAGCAATTGAATCTTTAGGATACTCTGCTGAGGTTATTGATACGCCAGAAAAAATCAATTCTGCAAAATCCCTCATAATACCTGGTCAAGGATCCAGTGGATATGCTATGAAAAAACTTAGAGAAAAGGGACTGATCAACCCTATTATTGATTATATAAAAGCTCAAAGACCTTATTTTGGCGTTTGCTTAGGTCTGCAACTTTTAATGCAAACATCTGAAGAAGACCCTGAACCATGTTTAGGCGTAATACCTGGAGAGGTGAAAAAATTTCAACACGAATTAAAAATTCCTCACATGGGATGGAATCAAGTAGAATTTACAAACCACAACTCTGTTTTTTCAGATATTCCAGATGAATCTTTTTTTTATTTTGTGCATAGCTATTATGTAGACCCATTAGATAAGAATATTGTGATAGGAAAAACAGACTATGGATTGAATTTTTGTAGCGCTATTGCTATGGACAATGTTATTGCCACACAATTTCATCCAGAAAAAAGTGGAGAAATTGGCTTGAGCTTATATAAAAACTTTTTAGCTAATATTAAATAATTTAAGGAATTATTATGGAAATTATTCCTGCTATAGACCTCTTAGATCATAATGTTGTTCGTTTATATCAAGGAGATTTTAATAAAAAAACGATTTACTCTGCAAACCCGATTGAGTTGGTTAAAAAATGGGAAAGTTTAGGTATCAATCGTGTCCATATTGTGGATTTAGAGGGTGCAAGATACGGTAAATTTACTAACATCAATGTGATTGAACAAATATGTAAACTTTCTACTCTTGATGTAGAAGTTGGTGGCGGTATAAGAAATCGTGATGTTGCTCATTCATTGATTGATGCTGGAGTAGATACAGTAATAGTTGGAACAATAGCTATACGTGACAAAGAAGAAGTGTTAACAATTGCTCAAGAAATAGGAGCTAGTAGAGTTGCTATTGCTTTAGATGCTAGAAATGACAAAGTAGCAGTAGATGGTTGGGAAAATAATACTGAAACAACAATTTCGAATATAATCCATGATTACCAAAAATATAATATAAATAAATACATCTATACAGATATCGACAAAGATGGCACTGAAGAAGGACCAAATCGTTTAAAATTAATTGAACTGTTAAATACAAAAAATATAGAATTAATTGCTTCAGGCGGTATTGGTTCTATTCAAGATATAGAAAATTTATCTTCTTTATCTTTGTTTGGACTTATTATAGGAAAAGCCTTATACAGTGGTACAGTAGATATTTCCGAGGCAATTAAACTCACCAAGAAAGGTTATTAATGCTTACAAAGAGAATAATTCCTTGTTTAGATGTGAAACTAGGTCGCGTTGTCAAAGGTGTTCAATTTCTCGATCATGTAGATGCTGGTGACCCTGTTGAACTTGCTAGATATTATAATCAACAAGGTGCCGATGAATTAGTTTTTTACGATATTACAGCTTCTTCTGATGATCGTAATATTATGATTGAAGTGGTTTCTCAAACTGCGGAACAAGTATTTATACCCCTAACTGTAGGAGGAGGTATAAGGACAATAGAAGATGTGAACAAAATGTTACTTGCTGGAGCAGATAAAGTTTCAATAAATACAGCAGCTGTTCAAAGACCTGACTTTATTGAAGAGTCTGCTAAAGCTTTTGGTAGCCAATGTATTGTGGTAGGCATCGATGTTATTCGTTATAAAAATGGAAAAGAAGTGAGTTGGACTGTTAAAACCCATACAGGTAGAGATGGGGGAAGATCTACAGGTCTAGATGCTGTTGAATGGGTTAAACAAGTTGTGGAACTTGGTGCAGGGGAAATTGTTTTGAATAGTATTGATTCAGATGGTATGTTGTCTGGATATGATATTGAACTTTTACAAGCTGTTTCTGAATATGCAACAATACCAGTTGTAGCTAGTGGAGGAGCGGGAACACTTGGTGACTTTTCAGAAGCTATAACTTATGGTAATGCTGATGCTGTTTTAGCAGCCTCTATATTCCATTTCAATAAATATTCAATCATGGATGTGAAAAAACACTTATTTTCACAAAATATATCAGTACGGATTTGACTGCTTATATAAAGAATAGGAAGTAAAAATGGTAGAAAAAAAAGTATTAATATTTGATATGTATGAAACTTTAGTTATCAATACAACTGAACTCTGGACCCCAACATTTAATTCAATAGTTAATGAATTAGGTTTACATGTTTCTGGAAAATCTTTATGGGATTTATGGAAACCTCTAGAGGTAACATTTCGTGAGGAAAGATATGGGCCTGATTATCCATTTAAATCATATAGGCAAGCTTGGACTGAATGTTTTGAAAAAGTTTTTAATGATATGGAAGATGTTAAGGAAGGTGCTTCAGATTATGCAGCTGAAATGTGTGTGGAAGGATGGTCAACCAGAGACGCTTACCCTGAATCAAAAAAGGTCTTAGATGTTTTGAAAGAACATGGATTTCTTATTGTTCTCTTATCAAATGCAGATATTGACTCAATTGAAAATCTAATTAAACTTCATAAATTTGATTTTGACTTTGTGGCGTGTTCAGAAAAAATTCAATCTTATAAACCAGAAGAAACTGCATACAATTATGTTTTACAAAATATGGGTATTTCTCCAGAATCCTGTCTTTATATCGGCGATTCTCAACATGATGATGTATTTGGTTCTAATAGGGTAGGTATGGATAGTGCATGGGTGAATCGTTATAATAATTCCCTTGACCCAGATTTACCAAAACCACAATATATATTAAAAAATTTGGAAGATTTAATACAGATATTGTTATGAAATAAATACCGTTTAAGTTGAGGTTCTTATGAAAGTTAAATTAGATATAAATGGATTGATTCCAATTATTTGTCAAGATTCAATTACTAACCAAGTTTTAATGTTGGGTTGGGGCAATATAGAATCAATAAACAAAACTATTGAATCTAATAAAGTCTGGTTTTACAGTCGAAGTAGAAATGAATTATGGTTGAAAGGAGAAACTTCAGGTAATTTTCTTAATCTTATATCTTTAACTCATGACTGTGATAACGATGTGATTTTAGCTATGGTTAGACCAGATGGCCCTGCGTGTCACAAGGGTGAAATTTCTTGTTTCCATGATAATTTTACCGGGAATATTACTGAAATAGAATATTCTGAAACAACTAGTAGTATCATTGATCAACTATTTTCGACAATTGGTAATAGAAAAAAAGAATTACCAAACGGTAGCTACACATCAAAACTATTTCAAGACGGCACACCTCGGATAGCTCAAAAGGTTGTTGAAGAATCTGGAGAAGTAGCCATCGCGGCTACCCTTTCTGATAAGAATGAACTTGTAAATGAAACAGCTGATTTGATATATCATATTCTAGTTTTATTACAAAGCTCGGATGTAGAATTAAGCCATGTATATGAAGAATTAATTTCTAGAATGAAGTGATTAATGCATAAATGGGAAAAATATTGGATTGCTTCAGGAATAATCACCATGATTGGATTTCTTCTGGTTTACTTTTATCCATCATTAGCTGAGCCCATAGGACTAGTTTTGGTATGGTTAGTTGGATTATTAGGTTTATTTACATTAATTTCATTTATTATTTTTTTACTTATTAGATTTAAACAATTAAAGAAGACAAAAACAAAAAATGGGTAAACGAACCACTTTATATAATAATTATTTTGAAAAAGCAAAGATTGTTGATTTTCACGGCTGGGATCTTCCTATTCAGTTTAGTGGAATTATAAATGAAGTTAAATCAGTAAGATCAAATGTAGGAATATTTGATGTTTCTCATATGGGAAGAATTATTTGTAATGGAGAATTAGTAGATGAGTTTTTGAATTACCTATTGACAGGAGATTTGCTGAATCTTGAGATTAACCAGGCTTCATATATGTTTTTATGTAATGAATATTGTGGAATTATAGACGATTTAGTAGCTTACAAAACTGATGCAAACGAAATCATGATTGTTTGTAATGCTAGTAATAAAGAGCAAGTAATAACTGTTTTGAAAAGATATCAATATTTAAACTCCGATTTTGGTAATATCATGATAGAAGACTTTACAGATACTTCTGGCATGATTGCAGTTCAGGGACCAATGTCACAAGAAATAATGTGTAAATTGTTTAATATTGATCAACTAAGTATTAGAAGATTTAGACTTACACGAATTTCTTGCGAACAAGAAGATGTGATAATATCTAGAACCGGATATACAGGCGAAAATGGGTTTGAAATAATTTCAAGTGCAAAATTATCCTCTATATTATGGGATAAATTAATAAATCTCGGTGCTATACCATGCGGACTTGGATCACGTGATGTGTTGCGTATAGAGGCAGGATTATCATTGCATGGAAATGATATTTCTTCCGATATAAACCCTAAAGAAGCACAATTAGAGAGATTTGTTACTAACACTAAAGAAACTCTTTATAAACAAGCGTGGGATAATATCCAAAATACGCCTACAAAAAAAACGTTAATAGGGTTTATAATTAAAGGCAGGGGAATTCCAAGGATTAATAACTCGATATTTCTCAAGGGAGAATCAATTGGATATGTTACCAGTGGGACATTTTCACCAACTTTGGATTTGTCCATAGGATTAGGATATGTTACTAAAAAACTAGATCCAAATTCAAATATAGAGGTTGAAATACGGGAAAAGAAATTTGATGCAATTGTTACAAAACTACCTTTTCTAAGGAGATAATATATGAGTCAAAATGAAATACGATATTCGAAAGAGCATGAATGGGTGAAATCTACTGAAGAAGGCTTAGTACTCATTGGTGTTACAAAATTTGCACAGGAACAAATGGGAGACGTAGTTTATGTCGAAATAGATGACGTAGGCACATCTTGTGATCAATTTGCAAAAGTTGGTGAAATTGAATCTGTTAAGGCAGTATCTGATTTATATACCCCTATAGGTGGTGAAATAGTTGAAATAAATCAAGAACTTATTAATAATCCTGAACTTGTTAATAACGACCCATTAAATGAGGGGTGGATGTTAAAGATAAAAGTTTTAGATATTCAAGAAATCAATAACTTGATGACTGAAGAAGAATATAATAAATATATTCAACAATTATAAAAGGATTTATATGAATAAACAGTTTCCATATATTGGGAATAGTGAAATTGAACAGGAAGCAATTCTTGAGTATTTAGGGATTAAATCTGCAGAAGATCTGTTTGTAGATATTCCAGAGGAATATAGAGACAGTAACCTTTCTGAAATACCATCTAGCATATCTGAAATGCAACTAGTAGAACATTTAACATTATTATCAGAAAAAAATATAAATCCTAATCCATCAAAATCTTTTATTGGTGCTGGTGCATATCATCATTACATTCCATCAACAGTTTTATCTTTAGCACAACGTGGAGAGTATTTAACTTCTTACACTCCTTATCAGGCTGAAGTAAGTCAAGGTACATTACAAGTCACTTATGAATTACAAAGCTTAATTAGCGAGTTATATGCAATGGATGTTGCTAATGCAGGGATGTATGAAGGTGGTTCAAGTTTGGCAGAAGCAGCTTTGATGGCTTGCCGGGTAAAAAATATATATAAGGTTGCCTGTTTATCCACAATAGCTCCGAGGTATAAGGAAGTTTTACAATCATACTTAGCCCCACAGTCCATTGAATTAATATTTTTGGATACTAATGATTTAGATATGAAAAAAGACGAATATGCTTGCTTGATAGTTCAATACCCAAATTTTTATGGTTCTATTGAAGAAATGGGATATCTTTCCAATATAGCACATGAATCTAATGCATTATTTGTAGTATCAGCTGATCCACTCGCAACAGTTATGTACAAGGCTCCAGGAGATTATGGGGCAGATATAGTTGTGGGGGAAGGACAAAGACTAGGTATCCCAATATCATTCGGTGGCCCTTATATTGGTCTTTTTGCTTGTAAAAGTGAATACCTTCGTCAAATGCCTGGTCGTATTGTTGGTAAAACTATTGATAAGAGAGGTGATTCTGCTTTTGTTCTAACTTTACAAACTCGGGAGCAGCACATTAGAAGAGAAAGAGCTACTTCTAATATATGTACCAGTGAAGCTTTGATGGGATTAATGATGACTATATATGTAGCAACACTTGGTAAATCAGGATTAAAACAAGTAGCTTCTTCATGCTTTCACAATGCTCATTATGCGGCAGAACAGATTTCTAAAATAGATGGTTTCGAGTTAATTAATTCTCAGCCCTTTTTTAATGAATTTGTTATATCTTGTCCAATATCACCTAAACTCATTAATAAAAATCTTAACAAACTAGGAATTATTGGGGGTTTAGATATAAGTGATCAAGTTGATAATGGGGTATTGTTTTGTTTTACTGAAATTCATTCTAAGGAATCCATTGATTTCTTAGTAGACAGTCTTAAACAGGTAAATTAATGGGATATCTAATATGAGTGAGTATAATAAAATGCCTTTGTTGATGGATTTAAGTCGAAAGGATAAATTTGGAGTCAGTTTATCTGATATAGATGTACCATTGGCAGATTTACCGGAATCGTCACTTTTGCGTGAAGATATACAATTACCAGAGTTGTCACAGTTAGATGTTGTTCGATACTTTACAAATTTAAGTCAAATGAATTATTCAATTGATACACAATTCTATCCTTTAGGTAGTTGTACTATGAAGTATAACCCTAAAATTAATGATCAATTAGCATCTCTTAAAGGATTTAGTAATATACATCCGTTGGCTGAACAATCTTTGGTTCAAGGATCTTTAGAATTGATGTTTAATCTACAAAATTATCTATCCAATATTTCAGGGATGACTGCGACTAGTTTATCTACTATGGCTGGTGCTCAGGGGGAGTTAGCTGGAGTCTTAATGATAAAAGCTTTTCATGAGAAACAATCTTCTTCTTCAAAACGGAATATAATTTTAATACCAGATAGTGCACATGGAACAAATCCAGCATCAGCATCAATGGCAGGTTTCTCTGTAAAATCTATTCCTTCAGACCAAAACGGGAATATGGATATCGATATTTTAAAAGAGAACGCTAATGAAAATCTCGCAGGTATTATGTTGACTCTTCCGAGTACATTAGGGTTATTTGATAATCAAATCGTTGAAATATGTAAGATAATTCACGAAGCTGGTGGTTTAGTATACGGCGATGGAGCAAATATGAATGCATGGATGGGTCAGACTAAATTAGGTGATTTGGGATTTGATGTTATTCATATAAACCTACATAAAACCTTTAGTACCCCTCATGGAGGAGGAGGTCCTGGAGCTGGCCCAGTTTGTGTAAATGATACTTTGTTAAATTATTTACCTGGTCCAATAGTTGAGCGAAATAATAACATATATGAATTTATTGAAATGCCATATACGATAGGTCACCTTGGTGCTTTTCATGGAAATTTTGGAGTGTTAGTAAGAGCTTATTGTTATATCAGGGCTCTAGGTAAAGAAGGTATACCAGAAGTAAGTAAAAATGCTGTTATGAATGCGAATTATATTATGAATAAATTAAAACATGCATATGATATAGGATTTGAAAATAGATCTATATGTATGCACGAAGTTGTATTTACAGCTAAAAAACAAAAACAAAATGGAGTTAAAGGCTTAGATATAGCGAAAAGATTACTAGATTATGGTTATCATGCACCAACTATGTATTTCCCTTTAATTGTAGATGAAGCTTTGATGGTTGAGCCTACTGAGTCTGAATCAAAGGACACCTTAGATAAATTTATTGATGCTATGTTGCAAATTGCAGATGAATGTGAAAATAATTCTGAATTATTACACGAGGCACCTCATAATACACCTGTACAAAGACTAGATGAAGCTTTAGCTGCACGAAAACCAAACCTCAGATGGTCTAGAGAATAATGATGTTTTATGAAAAAAGATGTTGAAAACGAAATTGAAGAACTCTTAGAACAGATAGAAAATAAATATCAAAATCATAATAATCCATCTTTGCTTGATTATGTAGTATCAATAATTAAGAAACTGAACATTGTAAAAATTTTCAGCTCGATATTAATAATAATTTTATCTATATTAATGATCACCAATGGCGTTATTACTTTAGAATCTTTGGCAATATTAGCTGTTTTCTTAATTATTATTGTTATTGGTTTTTCAATATTTAGGCAATACCAAAGACCAGTGAAACGTTGGAGAGGTGAAATAATTGAAGATTATTACAACAGAAAAACAGTTATTCAAATATTAAAATCATTTTTTACAAAAAAATGATTTTACCCTAAAAGTCCGAAACCACGTTTACGTATTGCAAGGTTTACAAACGTCTCTGATCTTTTGATTCCTGGAGCTGTAGCAATACTTGTTCTCAATAATTTTCCTAATTCTTCTGTAGAAGGTACCGCAACCCAAACAAAAATATCGAAAGAACCTGTAGTTAGTGCGACATATTGGGTTTCTCGAAGGTTTGATAAGTAATTTGCCACATCGTCAATTTTGTCAGGGTCACTTTCAATTCCAATTAGCGCAACAGTGTTGTAGCCAATCTTTTGAGGATCGGGTATAGCCATAATTCTTACTGTTTCGTTTTGAATTAGTTTTCGTATTCTTCGGCGTATAGTACCTTCACTAACACCTAAATCTCTAGCTATTTCTGCATTTGAAATTCTACCGTTGTCACGAAGAATTTGAATGATTTTTTCATCAAGTCTGTCCATAAATTGTGCTTATCCTTTAATTAAGTTGTGAATATTATCACAATTAAATTATATAAAAAGTTGTTGGAAATAACAACAATATATGAATTATAAAACTTGTTTATTAAATATATTAACGATATTCGTACATAAAGTGCATTAAGAATTAATCCAAGATGCACTATTTTCAAAGTGTTCTTTTTTCCAAATAGGAACATCTTTTTTCAGCCGATTTATTACGTATTGAATTGCATCAAATGAGGCTTGTCTGTGAGCTGAGGAAACTGACACAACAAGACTAGTTTCGCCAATATCAACCGTCCCTATTCTGTGAGCAACAATAATATCGTGTATTTCCCATCTTTCAAAAATTTCTTTTTCAATTTCTTCAAGCATTAATTTAGCCATAGGTTCGTAACATTCATATTCTAATTTTGTTACTTTTTGTCCGTCAGTATATTCTCTTGTTACACCTTCGAATACTA
Source organism: SAR202 cluster bacterium (assembly GCA_009392515.1). Classification (NCBI taxonomy): domain Bacteria; kingdom Bacillati; phylum Chloroflexota; class Dehalococcoidia; species SAR202 cluster bacterium. The sequence goes on from VFGE01000026.1 coordinate 9,527, forward strand.
AAATCGAACCACAGGATTCCTTTGATAATTCTTCGGTATATTTAGTAGTATTTAATATATTTTTTGTTATATATATCAAGTTTTCCCTTTTCTTATCCTCCACTAGCTGGAGGGATCAGTGCCATTTCGTCATTATTATTTAATTTATAGCTATTTTCGACATATGTCATATTCACAGCAATCATAATGCTTTCAAAGTAAGGTGCAATGTCTGGTATTTCTTTTTTTACGATATCGATTACATCACTCACAATAGCTGTTTCAGACACATCTAATTGTAATGAAGATTGCTTTGCAATTTCTCTTAGATTTGCAAATAAAAGTATGTTTATTTTCAATTGGTGCCTACTTTACATGGAGTTTGTTAATTATATTATATGATTTAGTAATATATAAATCAAAAAACTCTATCATAAGCTATTTACTTTATATCCTTGATTACATAGTTATAATAATCTTTTGTCTCATATAGATTGTTAAAAAACCAGTGAAATAGTAATATTATTTAAACTACACTTTACTAGGAGAAATTTAAATGTTTGAACCCGTTAATTCTAGACCAGATTTTATAGGTCTAGAATATGAAATGATGAAATTTTGGGATGAAGAAAGCATTGTTCAGCAATACTTAAATAAAAACAATGATGCAGATAAAAAATATTCATTTATTGATGGACCTATTACAGCAAATAACCCTATGGGAGTTCATCACGCATGGGGGAGAACTTACAAAGATTTATATCAACGATATAAAACAATGCAAGGGTATGAGCAAAGGTATCAAAATGGATTTGATGGACAGGGGCTTTGGATTGAAGTTGAAGTAGAAAAAGAACTTGGTTTCAAATCGAAAAAAGATATTGAAAAATTTGGTATTGATAAATTTGTTGAATTATGTAAACAAAGAGTAGATAAGTTTTCAGGTATACAAACAGAACAATCTATCCGCTTAGGTTATTGGATGGATTGGGATAACTCTTATCATACTAAATCAGATGAAAATAATTACACTATATGGCATTTCTTAAAAGTATGTTATGAAAAAGGTCTTTTGTATGAAGGTAATGACGTTATGCCATGGTGCAGAAGATGCGGAACTGGTTTGTCCGAACATGAAATTGTTACAGAAGGATATCAAGAAGTTACTCATAAAAGTGTGTTTGTAAAATTTCAAATACAAAATACTGATAATGAATTTTTAATAATCTGGACGACCACACCTTGGACTCTTCCTGCAAATATTGCTGCTGCTGTTAATCCTGAATCTATATATATCAAGGTGGAACAAAACCAAGAATATTATTATATTGCCAAAAATACTGTTTCATTTTTGAAAGGCCCATATGAAATTGTGGAAGAAATTAAAGGTGAAACTTTAGTTGGAATGGAATATATTGGCCCTTTTGACAATTTAACAATACAGAAAGAAGTAATTCATAAAGTTATCCCGTGGGAAGAAGTGGGTGATGAGGGAACTGGTATTGTACATATTGCACCTGGTGCTGGTAAGGAAGATTATGCTTTAGGAAAAAAATATAATCTAACAACTATTGCTCCAATTGATGATTCTGGAGACTATGTTGAAGGTTTTGACAAATATACTGGTATGAATGTGTCTAATGTAAATGATGAGATATTCAAAGAACTGAAAGAGAAAAATATTTTATACAAAATAGAACAGATTAAGCATAGATATCCAGTTTGTTGGAGGTGTGGTGAAGAATTAGTATTTCGTTTAGTCTCTGAATGGTTTATTTCAGTTGACCCTTTTCGAGAACAAATTATGGATGTTACCCGTAAGATTAAATGGATACCAGAGTTTGGATTAGCTCGAGAATTAGATTGGCTAAAAAATATGGACGACTGGATGATTTCAAAAAAGCGATATTATGGCTTGGCTTTACCAATTTATAAATGTGAAGAATGTAACGAATTTGAAGTCATTGGATCTGAGTTTGAACTCAAAGAACGAGCAATTGAAGGTTGGGATTTATTTGAAGGTCACTCACCACATAAACCTTGGGTCGATTATGTCAAAATCGATTGTAAAAGTTGTAAATCTCCTTTATCAAGAATTAAAGATGTAGGTAATCCATGGTTAGATGCAGGTATAGTTCCTTATTCAACTTTGAAATATAGATCTGATAAAGATTATTGGAGCAAATGGTTCCCAGCTGATTGGATTTCTGAAAGCTTTCCGGGACAATTTCGAAACTGGTTTTATTCTATGTTGGCAATGAGTACTGTTTTGGAAAATACAGAACCATATCAAAATGTGTTTAGTTACGCTTTGATGCGCGATGAAAAAGGTGATGAAATGCACAAAAGCAAAGGTAACGCAATATGGTTTGAAGATGCAGCGGATGAAATGGGAGTTGACTCCATGCGTTGGTTATATTCTCGTCAAAATCCAGCTAATAATCTTAACTTTGGTTTTAACGTTGCAAATGAGGTTAAGAGAAGATTTTTAATTCCATTATGGAATGTATATTCATTTTTTGTAACTTATGCAAATATTGATGACTTCATCCCTTCCCAAGAAGATCGAAGATATACTAATTATTTGGATAGATGGATTATCTCTGAACTAAATGAATTAGTAGAATTTGTGACAAATAACTTGGATAATTATGATTCGGCAGCAGCGAGTTATAAAGTTGAAGAATTTATAGAGTTGCTATCAAATTGGTATGTTAGAAGGAATAGAAGAAGATTTTGGAAGTCTGAAAATGACGAAGATAAACAACTTGCATATCAGGCTCTGTATGAATGTTTGAATACTTTGTGTCATTTATTAGCGCCATTTATGCCATTTATAACAGATAAAATTTATCAAAATCTTGTTCGTTCACATAGTAATCAAAGTCCTAAAAGTGTTCATTTAGGTCATTGGCCGAAGCCTGATGCAAGTCTTATTGACCCCAATTTATCATCTCAGGTTAGACTATCAAAAACTCTTGTTAGTTTGGGTAGGTCTGTTCGACAAAAAACAGGTATAAGAGTAAGACAACCTATTTCACAAATCATAATATCAGGAGCATTTATTTCTGATAATGAATTACAAGAATATATGAATCAACAAATTAGTGAAGAATTAAACGTCAAAGAAGTTATTTTTGATAATCAGATAGAAGGAATTTTTAAATATATTGTAAATTTAAGGTATGATTTATTAGGCCCAAGGTTAGGAAATGATATTAATATTGTTGCAAATGGCCTGAAAAATATAGATTCTGATTTAATTGCCAGAGAAGTGATATCTAAAGGTAGTGTTCAGATTGATGGTATTGATATAGATAAGGAAGAACTAAATATTCAGATTGAGGATATAAGCCATTTTTCTTCTATATATGAAAATAACTATGTAGTATCACTTAATACGACCTTAGATGCAAATTTAATTAATGAAGGTATAGCAAGAGAATTTATTCATAATGTACAAAATATTCGCAAGGAAGCTGGATTTAATATCGAAGATAGAATCTCTATTGAATTTCAAGGTGAAAGAGAATTAAGTGAAGCTATACTACAGTTTGAAAAGTATATTAGCTCAGAAACTTTAGCTTTAAAGATTGAAGAATCTAATCTAAATCACAGTGGTGATTTTAAATCTACAATCCTTGGTAAAGAGATTAGTTTGAATATTTCTAAAGTAATTTAATAATTGAGTTTTATAATCTAGGCTGTTCTTCTAAGGTAATTGTGATGTTTTGGATAGTTTTATCTCTAATTATTGTTACAATTATTTCTTGACCAATAGATAAATAACCTGTTTGTCTTAATGTTTGTAGTTCCTTCACATTTCTAATAGGTTTTTCATCAATTTCTACTATGATATCATTTGCTAGAAGCCCCCCTTTTTCAGCAGGACCATTAGGGGAAATAGATCTGATTAACACCCCTTCTGTAACATTGAGATCAAGTTCTTCAATAATTTGTAAATCAATGTCTTGCGCACCTATTCCTATCCAGGGCCATATAACTCTTCCATTTTGAATTAATTGTTGCATAATCGTATGAGCTGTCTCTGAACTTATTGCAAATCCAATTCCGTCAGTACTTGATTCTACATATTTAATTGTATTTATACCTATAACATCTCCATTTAAGTTTAATAAAGGGCCACCACTATTCCCAGGATTAATTACAGCATCCGTTTGTATTAATTCTGTTAAATATGTACTATCGATAGCTAATTCCCTTTCTAGTGCACTTACAATACCTAACGTAACTGTAGGTTCTCCTTCAAGACCAATGGCGTTGCCTATGGCTACTACCCAGTCACCAACACGAAGATTATTATCGGTTGATATAGACAATGGAGTTAGTCCAGATTTATTTACTTTAATTACAGCTAAGTCAGTAAGAGGGTCTTGCCCGATTAATTCTGCTTCTGATTTTGTTTCGTCATCAAATGATACAGTTATAACATTAGCGAGATCGACAACGTGGCTGTTAGTTAATATATATCCATCTTCTGAAATAATTATTCCACTGCCTGCTCCTTCACTATCTTGTCTTCCGAAAAAGGTATTTTGTGTACTACTAATTACTATTGATACAACCCCTGGTCTAGTTAATTCAACCAAGTCAGCAATCGAAGGGAGTACATTTAAATTTGGTAGACTTGAGTTTGGATTATTTGTATCTGCTTTACTTTCTATTGATTTTTTAAGATTTTTTAACTCGTTTCTAATATTAGTTATTTCATTAAGAAGTTGTTTATTTTCTTCAATAATTTCTGCATTGGTGTTTTCATTTTTATTATCTTCATTATTTGAGCGCAAAGAATCGCAACTAATGATTGTAGTCGACAATATCAATATTAAGGTTGTGATTATATATTTTTGTATATTCATGTTTTTATTTGTTAATTATATATAATTATAAACGAAATTTTTCGCTATTTGTCAGAGCAGTGTTTTGAATATCAACCAGATAATCAATACCTTTTGCGCCTAGTTGGATCATTTCATTTGCCGTATCGATAGAAAAAGGTGCTTGCTCTGCTGTACCTTGTATTTCAATAATTTCATGTTTGTGAGTCATAACGATATTCATATCTACATCAGCAATACTATCTTCTTCATAGCATAGGTCTAATAATAAGTTACCAGATACTATTCCAACACTTACTGCAGCTAATTGAGACTTTAATGGGCTGTATTCTAGGGTTTTTTCTAGAATCATTTTGCTGAATGCTTTCTGTAATGCAACATAGGATCCAGTAATTGCCGCTGTTCTTGTACCACCATCAGCTTGAAGTACATCACAATCAATATATATTGTGCGTTCTCCAATCATAGATAAATCAGTTATAGCTCTGAGTGATCTTCCTATCAAACGTTGTATTTCTTGAGAACGTCCCTTTGGGCGACTACTTGACTCTCTTTGCGTTCTAGTGTGAGTGGATCTTGGTAGCATAGAATATTCTGCTGTTATCCAACCTTTTCCAGTAGATCGCAAAAATAAAGGCACAGTATTTTCAATTGATACCGCACAAATTATTTTGGTTGCTCCAACCTCAATCAAAACAGAACCTTCTGCATATTCTTGAATATTGTGTAAGATATTAGTTTTGCGAGGTTCTTTATTACTTCTCCCGTCTTTTCTTAACACCTATTTCTCCTTGTATTTATTTTATTTAATTATAACTATAAAGCTGCAAAAATGGTATCTTCACTGGTTTTTTTAATATTCTACGTATCTATGATTTTGTTGTTTTTATAAAACGTGATATTATTTATAATCACAGTGAATTCAATTTTTGTCGAAAGGAGCAAAAATATGCCTGAAATAGCTTTTCACAAAGGTGAGTTCGTCCCTTTGAAAGATGCATCAGTTGGTGTAATGACACATGCTTTGCATTACGGTACTGCTGTGTTTGAGGGTATTAGAGGTAATTGGAATGAAGAAGATGAATCGACCTATATTTTTAAGCTCAAAGAACACTATGAAAGACTTTTATCGGGTTGTAAATTGATGCGTATAAAAGTTCCTTATACAGTAGATGAATTGTGTAATCTTACCAAAGAATTAGTCGAAAAATGTGAATATAATCAAGATGTATATATAAGACCTTTAGCTTATAAAGGGGCAGAACGTGTTGCTTATTTAGACCTGAGTAAATTAGAAGATGATGGATTTACTATTGTAGTTGTTCCATTAGGAGATTATTTAGATACTGAAAAAGCTGTTAAATGTTGTACTTCTTCATATCGAAGAATGGAGGACTATATTATACCTCCTCATTTGAAAATCAGCGGTTTATATGTGAATAGTATTCTTGCTAAAACTGAAGCTATTGTCGCTGGATTTGATGAAGCTATATTATTAAACCAACAAGGGAGAGTTTCTGAAGGTACAGGAGAAAATATTTTTATATATCGAAACGGAAAGTTATCAACACCACCGTTGATCGATAATCTTTTACCTGGTATCACTCGAGATTGTGTAGTTGATATAGTCAAAAATGAACTTGGCTTTGATGTAGAAGAAAGAAGTATTCCGCGGTCTGAATTATATTTAGCAGACGAAATCTTTTTGACAGGAACAGCTGCACATGTACAAGGTGTAGGATCTATTGATAATCACGATATTGGTGATGGACAAATGGGACCACTAACACGAGAAATTCAATCGTTATATTTTGATATTGTTACTGGTAGAAATATTAAATATAGTCATTGGTGTACAAAGGCATAATTAATTTATTAAGTTTTCATATATTTGTGATGTTTTTAATGCAAATGAGTCCCAAGTCATATCTTTGGATTTCTTATACCCGTTTTCTGCTATCTGGATGTTCAAATCAACGTTTGTAAGTAATTTTTCTATAGCAGAAGCAAGTTTTTGGGGAGAGTTAACTTCTACTAATACTCCATTATATTGATTCTGGATTATAGACTCTAATCCAGGAACTTTAGTTCCAATTACTGTGGTTTTACATGCCATTGCTTCTAAAGCTACTAATCCAAAGCTTTCATAATGAGAAGGTATAATACAAAGGCTCGCTGCATTGTAGTACAATGGTAGTTGTGCTTGCTCAATAGTACCTATAAATGTTATATGTTTTTCTAATTTGTATCTTCTAATTAACTCGAAAGATTGATCTGTTGCATCATTTTGTATTCTGTTATCACCTATAACTAACAGTTTAGGTTTTTTATCTGGATTTAGATATTTCATTGCTTCAATAAGAACAGGTAAGCCTTTTATAGGGTCAATTCTTCCCACATAAATAATTATAGGTCCTTTCCCCATTCCAATTTGTTTTAATGAATTCATTTTATTTTTTGGTTTAAATAACGATAAATCTACACCAGGAGGAATAATTTTTACCTTTGATGAATCTATTTGATATCTATTAGTAAGAACTTCCAATTCATGGTTAGTAGAAACTATAATAGTGCCTGTACTTTTGACAATTTCTTGTTCTTTTTCTAGTCGTATTTGAGATTCTTTTTGTTGTCCTTTAATTTGGTTTTTAATTTCTGCTAGTGTGTGAAATGTTACTACATTATTTATGCCTAAAACTTGACTTAAATCTTTACCAATTATTCCTGATAACCAATAGTGACTATGAATAATATCATAGATGATGTTATGTTCATTAATATAATTAATAAGTTGTCTTTTGAAGGTTTCTATATGGTTGTATAAGTCTTCTTTTGAGATATTTTGCTGAACTGTATTTAAGTGTATAACTTTAATATTTGTAGTTATATTTGTTATTTTCTCAGTACATTCTGAATGATCTATAGTAAAAATATCAATTGAAAACCCTAATTTCTCTAGAGCAAGACTTAATTGAAGAACATATACATTCATACCACCTGCAGACTCGGTACCCAATTTACCAAGAGGGCAGGTATGAAATGATAAAACTAATAAATTCTTTTTAGATTTATTCAAAACATTAGTTAGTGTTATTTTTTCATTAATTTAATAGTGTATATTGTTGTGTTTTGAGCACCGAGATGATACTTGTAACTTTCATCACCCCGAAGGAAATCAAAACATTCAAAATTATATTCTATTGAGTGCTTTAATGAAGTAGCATTGAGTAATAACCCGCAACTTAAATGTTGATAATCTGGATCAAATCCACTGTTGTATAAGTATCGAATATTATTATAGTCAAACGCTATACAAGCTGAAACTTTTTTATTGTCAATTTCCATAAAATAGAGCCTGGTCCAATTTTCTTTGGATAATTCTAAGCAAAGATTTTTAAAGTATATTTTCATTATAGGGGTTAAAAACTCAGCTTTATGATGTCCACTTTTTGACATTAATTCAAAGAACTCTTCCATCGAGTTTTCTATGTCTACACTAGCAGTTAATTGTTGAATCGTATGATTTGATTGATCATCTAATCTCCTAAACTTTCTTCTTAATTCGTGCCTGTCTTTTTTATTGAGAATAGAAAGATAGGATTCCCAATCTTTGGGTAATTCTATCAATGGGCAAACATCTTCAGTAGATTTATCAAAGCTCCATTCTTTGTTTTTTGCTAATTTTTCCATGAAAGGTATAGTTGCAGAGGTTTCAGGGATCGAATTGATTTCTATTAAATCATAATTAATGTTTTCAAAAAATATCCCAACTTCTTTAAAGAATTCATTTTCATAATTCGGTACAATAAGAAAATCTTGATAATCATATACATCCTTGTTGCCGATTAAAGTTAATTTTTTATCTCCATTTAGCATGAATGGAGCTATTCCAATTACTTCGTTATTGTTAGATATTTCTAAGATATTTAAACTGTTATTAGTGTGAAAGATACTGAACCAAGTTTTTTGCCATTCTATTGTCTGAAATATTGAATGTCGAGGTATTCTTGATAGTACTGTTTTCCAAATATCTGATACTGAATCAAAGCTTTCATGAATTTTTATATTTTCCAATTTACTCCTTTATAAATTCAAAATAGCTTTTTTTACAGTTTCAATTTCTGGCTTAATCTGTATAGGCTTTGAATTGAATTGTTTTTCAGCTAATTCTGGTTCTTTTAGTCCAGAACCGGTTACAACACAAACTATTGTTTTATCTTTAATACTTGCAGGATTTGTTAAGTTGGTTTTAATTAATCCTGCTAAAGAAGCAGCAGAAGCTGGTTCGCAGAATATACCTTCCTTACTAGCTAACATTTCATAAGCTGAAAGTATTTCTTGATCAGTTACAGAATCTATAGCTCCATTGGATTCATTACGAGCTGTTATCGCACTTTCCCAACTAGCAGGGTTCCCTATACGAATTGCTGAGGCGACTGTTTCAGGTTTTTCTACAGGTTGTCCACTAACTAATGGTGCCGCACCTGCTGCTTGATATCCCATCAATCTAGGTAATTTGGTGGATTTTTCATATTTTAAATATTCAGTAAATCCTTTCCAATATGCTGTTATATTTCCTGCATTTCCAACTGGAATAAATAAAAAGTCAGGTGAATCGTTTAACTCATCAATTATTTCAAAAGCAGCAGTCTTTTGACCTTCAATCCTATAAGGATTAATTGAATTTACAATTGTTATATTGTTGTTGTTGGACAAATCTCGAATGATTGATAATCCTTGGTCAAAATTACCATCTATACTTATAATCTTAGCGCCATAAGCAATTGCTTGAGCTAATTTACCAGAAGCTATTTTGCCATTTGGAACTATTACGATCGTTTTTAATCCAAATCTCGCTCCATATGCAGCGGCAGAAGCACTAGTATTCCCAGTAGATGCACAGGCTATTATTTCGCTTTTCGATTCTAATGCTTTTGATATAGCAAAAACCATACCTCGGTCTTTAAATGAACCAGTAGGGTTACAACCTTCGAACTTAAAATATAAATTCTTACAACCCATGGATTTAATAATATTTGTGGATTTTATTAGAGGGGTTTGACCTTCACCCATAGTGATTATAGGAGTGTCTTTATTTATAGGTAAATATTTTTTATAGTTTTGTATTACGCCTAGATTCATTAATCAACCGATTAGTTTCATTAGTATATAGCAAGCTAAGTTTAGCATAAACTTGTGTTTGATAGTAGTTATTCCCTATGGGATTTTAGTTCTAATTCAAGTCTTCGATTCTTACAAGACTATCAATAGATTTAATTTGACTTGATTTCTTAATATTTGTAATAGCTGTATTTAAATTATTTACTACAGCTGGGTGGGTTATCATTACTAGTTCTGCTATATTGTCGGATTGATTATGAGTCGTTTGAAGAACTGATGCTATACTTATATTATATTTTCCTAGAATACTAGATATTTCTGCTAGTACCCCAGGTTTATCTAGTACTGACATTCTCATATAGTAAGAAGAACTTGTATAACTATAGTCTACATAATTAATCGTATAATCACGGGTGTTCTCTGTAGAATTCACATTATTATTTGATATATTATTTGCAATAGAAATTATGTCTCCTAAAATTGCACTTGAAGTTGATTTAGGTCCTGCTCCTTCACCATGAAAAATAATATTACCAATAGGATCACCTTGAATTTCTATGGCGTTATAAACACCTTCTACTTTTGCTAACAAATGATCATTGGAAATTAAGCATGGATGAACTCTTAGGGAAACATTATCGCGATTCAATTCTCCAATCGCAAGAAGTTTAATCGTATAACCTAAATCCTTAGCATATTTAAAATCTACAGCTGAAAGTTTAGTGATCCCTTCTCTGTATATATTTTTTTCAGTTATCTTATTATTTAATACAATTGAAGCCAGTATGGATAGTTTGTAAGTAGCATCAATACCTTCTATATCGCTTGTAGGATCTGATTCTGCATATCCAAGATGTTGAGCTTGTTTTAGAGCATCTTCAAAGGTTTGTGTTCTTGAGGACATATTCGAAAGAATATAATTAGTTGTTCCATTAATAATAGCGTTTATTCTGGTAATATTGTTAGCAATTAAACTATGGTATAAGGGGCCAATTATAGGTATACCCGCTCCAACACTTGCTTCATACAATAATAAAACCCCATTATTTTTTGATTGACTTAATAACTCATGCCCATATTTTGACATTACAAGTTTATTAGCAGTTACTATATTGATTTTTTTATCTATAGCTTTGTTTATCATTTCAAGAGCAATATGATCTCCACCAATTAATTCTACGATGAGGTTTATATTCTTATCATTAAAGATATCATCGGGATTATTAGTAATTATATCTGGAGACAGGTAGTTTGGCCTTTGTTTTGTAATATCATTGATCAATACTTTTGATAAATTTATTTGTACATTTGATTTTGGGTTATTTATAACATTTTTGTTATGAAGCAACTGATATGCAACTTCAGTACCGACAGTCCCTAATCCAAGTAATCCAACATTTATATTTTGCGTTTCCATTAATTAAAACCTAACTAACGTAGCGGTTAATTTTTTCTACCATCCATTGGTAGTCTTGAGAATTGAAATCAATCCGTACGTTTAATTTATCTCGCTGCTCGTCTAGCCAAGAATTTGTTGCATTTTGTTTTAATATTTTTGTCATTTTTTCTTGTAAAGGTTGAGGTTCTGGGCCAGCAGTTATTTGAACTATCACTGAATTTTGATTAGTTAATATTGGTTCGCTGAAAGTATTTAATTCCATATTGAAAATAGTTGGGTCAAGCTCTGGGAAAGCGCCTTCCGGTACCCACCCAACTAGACCATTGTCGTCAGCATATGCATCGTTTTTCATATATATTCGTGCAAGTTGACTAAAATCAGCACCAGATTGCAATTGTTGGTAGGCCTGTTCTGCCATAGTTATTTCACTAAATTTTATATATTTCAAGTTTACTGAATTGGCAATAGTTGGAATCCTATCACCTAGATATTCAGTAAGTTTAGTTCTCAAAAGACCCATTTGGATTAAGTCTCTATATTCCTTGTCGCTGTATTTTGTAATATTAAGATAACTTTGATATGTTTCTACAAACTCTCTATCTAGTGCATCTTTATCTGATTGATCTGCAGTTGTTGTCCTAGGGTAATGAACATTTCTAATTTCTTGGTCAATTTCATCGCTTGTTACATATAAATTGATAGTAGGGGTCGTTTGGCGCAAAAGTTCATGATCTGTCATTGCATTTAATGTTTCAAATGGTAGTAGAGATAGTTTAACTTCAGATCCGAAAGCAGCTTCCGCAGCAGCATTTGCTTTCGTTCTCTTAAGCAGATCTCTGAGTTGTATTTCTGTTTCACCAACAGAAATAACAACTTTATTTTCAGGCATTACGTATGTCCAGTAATATCCTATTGCAGGAATTAATAATACTATCATTAATAATATTATTGTAAATATGATTATAGGTAGAGTTCGTTTATTGGATTCTCTTTGTGATAAGCGATGTTGTTCACGCAACGTCATGCGGTTTTTAGATTCGTTATTAATATTCGCCATTTTGACTAAGATCTATTTGAATAATTTCTATTATTTGAACGTCTATCAATAGGATTAAGCAATACATGTTCTGCAGCAAAAGGAAGTAATGCTATTTCACGCGCTTTTTTGATTTCTCTAGTTAAATAAGTTTGGCACTTTAAGCATGTACCAGTTTTTCTTCTTGGCTCAATTTTACCTCTATCAGATATATATCGTTGTAAAAGAGTAGCATCTTTGTAAGTAATAATACTTGAAACAGGTTTGCCTTTGCGTTCAAAACATGGCTGACATATTTTAATTCGACTATTATAACGATTGTTTGGTCGTCTTCTGTTATTTGGACGCGATCTGTTTTGTGTGGTCATTTTTATTCTTCTCCTGGATTAATGTTAAAAAGGTAGGTCGTCAGTTTCAATGGGTTTGTCAGAAGGTGTATCAGTAAAATTATAGTTATTTGAATCATTATTATCAAAAGTAGATGGTTCGTTATCTGAGGATTGAGAAGGATTTCTGTCTAGAAATAATACTCTGCTTGCAATTATCTCATTTCTATATCGCGTTTGTCCGTCTTGTCCATCCCATTGTCTACTTTTCAATCTACCTTCTACAAAAGTTCTACGTCCCTTTGCAAGATATTGATTACATTGTTCTGCTAAAGCATTCCAAGCAACTACGGTAAACCATTCCGTTTCTTGATGTCTTTCCCCATCATTTGAAGTGTATGATCTGCTTGTAGCAACTCGAAATGATGTAACAGGGCTTCCACTAGGTGTGTATCTCATTTCAGGCTCAGTACCAATATTGCCTATAACCATAATTTTATTAAAGCCTACCATTCCAACCTCCTCAGCAATTCAAACGTGTTTATCAATCTTTTGTGGTAAGTAAATGTCGCAAAATATCTTCATTGCTACGTATATTTCCCTCAATAGTTGTGACCTTTGCAGGGTCTATATTGATTAAGGATGAAGCATAATTTCCTTCTCGAAATTTATTAATGGGGTAGGCCAATTTTCTCATTCCCCATCTATCCCAATCTTCTATAGTTCCCTCATTAGAATTAACTAAAGTAGATAAATTATTTATAATTTTATCCGAATTCTCCTGATCTACCTCGGGACTTATAACAATCACTAATTCATACTGTTTCAATTCTTATATCCTTTTTACCCAATTTATATTGAAGAAAGATTATAGCATGAAATTTTAAATTACGCATATTTTTCATTAGAATCATATGTTTATCCCAATAGTTTCTTTATTACTTTGATGTGTTCTGGGGTTGTACTACAGCATCCTCCTACAATCGATGCTCCGCTATTAATCCATTTAGCAACCTCTTCAGAATAAGATTTTTCATCAATTATTTCACTAGATTCTTTTTGTGACCTTTCTGGATCTAATTCTGTTTTATGCCCAGTTGTATTAACTAAAACAGAATTAGCATAGCCGCCTATTGGTTTATTAGTTAACTTACTCAGCGTTTCAATTCCTTGTGTTATCAAATTAGCGCCACCACAATTGACTAAATATGCTGCTGCGTCAAGGTAGGATATTGCATTATATGCATCCTCTAGCTTTTCACCACTGGGTAAAGTGTTGTGTTTTGTGCCTTGTAACGTCCAACTCATCCATGTCTCTGTTCCTGTATTAAGTCCAGCACGTAAAGCAGTTTCGGCTTCAACACTACTAGCCATCGTTTCACAAATAATAATATCAACTTTATTTTTTAATATAGACGCTATTTCTTGATAATAATCAGCCATTACTTCTTTTTCCAATATTAAATCAGCTCGATAACTAGTTTCGAGTGGTGGTAAAGATCCGAGGATCTTTACGTTCGCACCTGATTTCTTTACGGCTTTTTTTGCGATATCAATTGCCCGGAGGGTTAGTTCTTCAAGTTTATAAGCAATATTCGCTCGTGATAAAATTGGTTGGGTTAAAGCATAATTGTTAATGATTATGTGATCTGCACCTGCACATATATAATCATAATGTATTTCTTCAACCACCGTTGGATTATCAATTAATTCTTGAGCTGACCAAATAGACTCGATATGTGATGGTACATTATATCCTCTGCGTTTTATTTCGGTACCGGTCCCACCATCTAAAAGTTTTACGTTTTTCATATTTTCTCTTTTACTGTCTTTAATCCAATTATATGTAATAATGTATTTCAAATAACTCAATAGTTACAAGGTAGATTTAATGATAAAAACAATATTTTTTGATTTTTTTGGGACGTTGGCAAAGTTTTATCCTGAGAGAGAAGAAATACAAATTCAAGCTTTGAATCAATTTGATTTAAATACCACTCCTGAAAAAATTAAATATGGTTACAAATTTGCCGACTCTTATATGGAAAAAATTAATTCTAGCGATAAACCTCTTTCATTAATGGACATTACCGAGAGAAGTATTTTTTTTAGTGAGTATGAATCTTTGATTTTAGAACATGCAGGTTTAAATGTAGATTTGATAACTGCTGGGAATATATGGCAAGCTGTCCAAAAGATACCGTATGGATTTAAACTATATGATGATGTTATACCGGTTTTTGATCATCTACATACTCTTGGTTATAAATTAGGCATTATTACAAATATGGGTAAAAATCTATATGGGATTTCTGATCAATTAGGAATATCGCAATATTTATCTCATATAATTACTTCAGAAGAAGTAGGTATAGGGAAACCTAGACCAGAGATTTTCCAAGCTGCACTAAAGGCGTCAAATTCTACTATTAATGAAATTATTCATGTGGGAGATTCTTATGATTCAGATATAGCAGGTGCTATAGCTTTAGATATCAAAGCCATTCTTATACAACGTGATGACGAACAGCATAATGCTCAGTATCAATTTATGATAAATGACTTAAAATCTCTCTATAAATATATTTAAATACTAAAGTTATTTGCTTATCGTCCGTAGTCTTTGAATAAATGAAATTAGGGATGTCAAACAAACAATTACCATTGCGATGATAAATTGGTTTGTGAATAGGCCGATTAATAATATTATCAATCTTTCTGGACGAGTAACTATACCACTTTCTTTCATTTGTATACCAAGACCTTCGCCTCTAGCTCTGGCATAACTTACAAGAAATGACAATCCTAGAGTTATAATTGGTAAAATAGCCCACTCATAGTTTTCTTGATTAATAAATAAATATGTGGCACCAATAAATATAGCTAATTCTTGTATTCTATCGATGACTGAGTCTAAAAATGCGCCAAAAACTGATTCCTTGCCATATTTTCTTGCTAATGATCCATCAAATAAGTCAGCAACTGCTCCAAAAATTAAAAAAATTGCTGCTAAGATTAAATTATTTAAGCCTATAAGGACTGCAGCTATAATTCCAAGGATTAGACCAAAAACTGAGAGTAAATTTGGAGATATTTTTAGCTTATAAAAAACAGAAACTATAGGTGATTCAATTTTGTTTAACACGTTATCTCTTATATAATTTCTATAATCCATTTTGTGCCTTTTCATAGCAATCTAATATTTTATCAACCAATATATTCCAGTTATATTGTCGTACTCTATACTTGCCATTTTGAGCAATACTTTTTCTTAAATCATTATTATTTATAAGTTTTTCAATACATTGATATATAGATGATACAGAATTAGGTTCGAATAAAAAACCATTTTTACCATGTTCAATAACATTTTTAAAACCATTTATATTGGATGCAATTACAGGAGTCCCACATGCCATTGCTTCTGTAAGTACTATACCAAAACTTTCATTTCCTGTGTTAGGAGCACAAAATAAATCTGCTGTTTGGTAGTACATGCGTTTTTCATATTGATCAGTGATAGGTCCAGTACAAACAATATCAGTAGAATTTATTGATTTAATTATATTCACACAATCTTTGTCAAGATTACCCGGGCCAATAATTATTAATCGAATTGCATATTTTTTTTTAAGTTCTATATAAGCTTGTAATAGGTATTTTAACCCTTTTCTTTTTTCTAATCTTCCGAGAAATAATATATTAAATTTATTGTCTCTATATTTATCTAAAGGATTAGATTTTTGTGAAAGAAAATCTAAATCGATTCCATTGGGTATTACAGTATATTCTCCTGGAAAGTGTTTTTGGACATATTCTTTTGCTGATGCTGAAACCGTAATTTTACTGGAGAGTCTGTTTATAAATTTGGTTAAATACCATTTAGTAAATTTGTATGCGTTGTCCTTGTCATTATAGGCATGAAAAGTTCCAATATTTACTGAGGTTGAATGAGAAAGTATTTTTAAAGGTAATGAGGGCATAAGTGGTTCATGTAGATGGATAATATCAAATTTTTCTTTATCGAGTATTTTTTTAATTTTCTTGGTTCCCCAGAAATTTAAAGATATTCGAGCTATGGATCCTGAAACAGGAATCGGAATAGAATTTCCAATTGGGATTATTTGATTTGAGTAGTTATTATTTGTACTATTTATTGGCCCTATATATTTCACTTCGTGGCCACGATTTATCAAATGCTCCCCTAGTTGAAACATGTGAGAAACAACACCCCCGGGATAATTTAAGTCATAAGGGGACACCTGCGCGATTTTCATACTTATAATTATTCTATAGGTTTTATAAAGTCCTCAACCATTTGATGGGCTTCATCGTCGGTATATTGTATTGGTGGAGATTTCATAAAATATGAAGAAGGTCCAGTTAGTGACCCACTAACTTCTCGGTCTAGGGCAATTTTACAACATCTAACAGCATCAACAACCACACCTGCTGAATTAGGGCTATCCCATACTTCGAGTTTTAGTTCTAAATTTAACGGAACATTACCGAAGGTAGTTCCTTCTATTCTGATGTGGCACCATTTTCGGTCTTCGAGCCATGGTACATAATCACTAGGCCCTACATGAACGTTATCTTTACCCACATCATAAGGAAGCTGTGAAGTAACCGCGTTGGTTTTAGATTCTTTCTTAGATTCTAAACGCTCTCTTTCCAGCATATTCATAAAATCAGTGTTGCCTCCAAAGTTTAATTGATATGTTCTATCAACTCGAACTCCACGATCTTTAAATAGATTAGTTAGTACACGATGAGTAATAGTAGCGCCCACTTGAGATTTAATATCATCTCCTACAATAGGAACACCAGCATCTTGAAAACGTCTTTGCCAATATGGTTCTCTTGCAATAAATACTGGAATACAATTTACAACACCAACTTTTGCAGAGAGTGCTTGTTCCATATACCATTTTGTTGCCTGTTCGGATCCGACAGGAAGATAGTTAATTAATACATCAACTTCACGTTCTTCAAGAATACTAGCTATAGATGGCATAGAATCTTCAGGATCTGGTGCCTTTTCTATAACTTCAGAAAGATATTTCCCAATTCCGTCATGCGTCATTCCTCTTTCAACGGTTACCCCTGTTTTTGGAACATCGTGGAAAGCAACAGTGTTATTCATCCCTGAAAATATAGCTTCAGATAAATCCTTACCTACTTTATCTTTATCCACATCAAATGCAGCGACAACCTCAATATCTCCTATATGATAATCTCCTAAGACAGGGTGCATAAGCCCAGGAATAAATTCATTTTCATCAGCTTCTCGGTATTTATGTATACCTTGAACAAAAGAAGAGGCACAATTACCTACTCCGACAATAGCTACTTTGATTTTGCTCAATTTGGCATCCTCTCTTTAACGATCTATTTAATATTAATAACGATTAATAATTATTGAGTTACAATAGCTAATAATGATACCAGTAAGCTATAACGTTAGCAAGGTTTTATGGTACTATACTTTTAGTTTATATAAATGAAATTATGGTGATTATGATGAGTGATAATAATTTTGCATATATGGACATCCAGCAACTATCTAAGTTGATGAAAAATTTAGAAGTATCCCCTGTTGAAATTGTACAAACATTTTTAGATAGAATAGATGAACATGATTCAAAAATTAATTCTTTTATTTCAGTTTTTTCTCAAGAAAGTTTAAAAGAAGCTAAGAGAATTGAAAAACTTTTTTTGGATAAAGAAATTGTAAGTCCTTTACAAGGTATTCCCGTAGGATTAAAAGACCTTATATATACAAAAAATCAATTAACAACTGGTGGATCCAAAATACTAAAGGATTATATTCCAGACTATGATGCCACTGTAACATCAAAACTCAGAGAATCAAACGCGATAATATTGGGTAAAACAGCTTTATTAGAATTCGCTATGGGCGGGACAATGACTAATGAATATTTTGGATCTACATATAATCCTTGGAATCTAGATCATTTTCCAGGTGGTTCAAGTAGTGGGTCTGGTGCAGCTGTAGCTGCTGGTTTGGTGACCTGCGCTTTAGGCACAGATACAGGAGGTTCTGTGAGAGGTCCTGCACATAATTCTGGAATAGTTGGGTTAAAACCTACATTTGGCCGTGTTAGTCGACATGGAGTTATTCCTTTGAGTTGGTCTTTAGATCACGTAGGCCCTATGACTCGTACTGTTAAGGATTGCATTTTATTGCTGAACGCTATAGAAGGGTATGATGATACTGATCCTTATTCCGTATCTATGGATCCTATTAATATAGACATAAATGGAAATTTTGATTTACAAGGTAAAACAATCGGGATTTTTACTGCATTTACTGAAGATATATTGAGTAAAGACGTTGAAATAAATATACAGCGAATGTTAGATTCATTTAAATCTTTAGGGGTTAAAATTGTCGAAATTGGTTTAGATCAATTGAGTAAATCTGAGGCACAACAAGGTCCAATACTATATGACATCATAGTAGGACCCGAATCATCTGCTTATCATTATACAAATATGAAAGAAAATATTGATTCATATGGAAGTCATCCCCGAAGGCGTTTGGAAGCAGGATTGCACGTTATGGGGCATCAATATGTTAATGCTCAAAGACAAAAAAGATTAATTACAGAGAAAATAAAATCTTTTTTTAATCAATGTGATGTAATTATAGCTCCCGCAAATTTTATGGCTGCACCTAAATTAGATGATTCTAATCCTTCAGAAGATCCAATTCGAAATGCATTACGTCGAAGCTTTACCAGTATGTTTAATATTACAGGTTTGCCATCACTCATCGTGCCGATTGGATTTGATGCACAAGGATTGCCCATAGGGTGCCAAATAGTTGCAAATCATTATCAAGAAAATACAATATTCAAGTTTGCATTAGAATTTGAGAAAATATCTGACTGGAATCATCATTATTCAACTGTAGATGAGTACTTATCCGCCTCCTAGTGCAGGTAAGAAGTGAACTTCACTATTCTCATTTACTTTTTCAAGTACACCAATACTTCCGACATTCCCATCAATAATAACGGATAGCCCAGGCATAATATCATCTTCATATATTAAAACTTCAGAAATTCCTGGGAAAAGGATTTCAAGATTAGTTATAACTGTTCTTATATTTTTACCCTCAACTTCAACAGTACCGGTAAATCCAGTTGTTTCTCGCATTTCTTGATTAAACCAAACACTTGCCATAGCTAATAAATTATTTGTTATTATCTATTGCTTCAAGCACTCTCGCAGGATTCATTGGTAATTGAGTTAATCTAGTGCCAATAGCTTGTTTAATAGCATTCGAAAGTGCTGCTAGAGGAGGCACTATACATACTTCACCAACTCCTCGGACGCCGTATGGATGACTTGGATTTGCAACTTCAACAATTACTGTGTCAAGCATTGGTAAATCAAGCGCAGTTGGCATTCTGTAGTCAAGAAAACTTGCGTTCATCATTTTACCTTCATCATTGTAGAAATATTCTTCATTTAATGCCCAGCCAATTCCTTGTGCTACTCCACCTTGCATTTGCCCTTCGACATATGTTGGATGAATTGCCTTACCCGCATCTTGTACAGAGGTATAACGTAAAATTGTTACCTTACCTGTGTCTGGATCAACTTCGACATCTACGATATGTGTTGCAAATGCATTACCTGGCGATCCAGGGCTTACTGTAGCACGTCCAATAATTGGTCCCCCAGTAGCATTAAGTTTTCCTGCCATTTCTTTGAATGTCATTCTAAGTTGTGAATCAGAACTATGTTTGATTTCTCCATTTTCATATTCAACATCACTTGTTTCTACATCCCAGATTTTGGCTGCTCGTTCAATCATTTGTCTTTTGATATCTAATCCAGCTTCATAGCAAGCAATACCAGTTTTAAAGGCAACTCCACTACCACCAGTAACTGAAGTGAATCCTATAGTATCAGTATCTCCAATTGATGGTTTGATATTTGTAGCATCAATACCTAATACTTCAGCTAGTTGCATTGAAACAGCTGTTCTAGATCCGCCAATATCTGGAGAACCTTCAACTAAATTAATTGTACCGTCAGCTGTGACACTTGCTATAGCACTTGATGGTCCACTTCCGTTAAACCAGAATCCTGAAGCAATACCTCTGCCTCGATATGGACCTTCTAACTTACTTTTATAATGTTCATGTTCTTTAGCAGCTTGTAATGTTTCTAGAAAACCAATTTTGCCGAAAACTGGTCCAGTAGCTTGTCTGGTTCCTTCTTTTGAGCCATTAATTGCACGAAATTCTAATGGCTCGATACCAAGTTTTTCTGCTAGTTCATCAACAGCAATTTCCATTGCAAAAGATGCTGTTGGAGAACCTGGTGCTCTATATGCGGTAGATTTGGGAAGATTTGTGCAAATATCATAACCTTCTATGTGAGCATTAGGTATATCATATGGAGCTGTCATACAGCGAGCTCCAGGCAACACAGGAGATCCAGGAAAAGCCCCTGATCCATAATATAGTTTTGCCTGAACTGCTGTAATTTTACCATTAGATTTAGCACCTAATTTTATTTTGACATTAGTTGCTGAAGTTGGACCAGTTCCTTCAAACACTTCAGTACGGTTCAATGTTATTTTTACAGGAGAACCTCCTGATTTTTTTGAAAGCATAGCGGCAATAGGTTCGGAATAAACTATTGTTTTTCCACCAAATCCTCCACCTATCTCCATTTGAATTGATTTGATTTTAGATTGAGGAATCCCTAATAACATTGCAGTTAAATCTCTCATAGCAAAATGCCCTTGACTACTTGTCCACATTGTTAAATAGCCATCTGATCCCCATCTAACAGTACTTGTTTGAGGCTCGATGTATCCTTGATGTACAGCTTCAGTTTTTGTTTCTTTTTCAACAATAACATCGGCATCTTTGAAACCTTTTTCAATATCTCCAAGTGCAAATTCAAATTTATTAGCTAAGTTTGTTTGTTTATCTTTAGGAAGCTCTTCTGCACTAACGCCACCTGCCCGAATAGTGGTAGAGTTTATTGTGACTAGTCTATCATGAAGTATAGGTGCATCTGGTTTTATTGCTTCTTCAGGACGCATAACTGGTTTAAGGACTTCATACTCAACTTCTATAAGATCTAAAGCTTGCTCCGCAATTATTTTTGATGTTGCCGAAACACCTGCAACTGCATGTCCTTTGAATAGCACTTTATCTTTAGCAATACAAAAATTACTCAAAAACATAGGATTTTGCATTGCACCTTCTCCTAAGTCAACAGCTAATCCATTGAGTATAGGAAAGTCATCAGATGTGACGACAGCTATTACACCAGGCAATTCTAATGCTTTTGTAGCATCAATTTTTATAATCTTAGCATGAGCGTGTGGGCTTCGAAGGATTTTACCGTGAATATATCCAGCAGGATGTACATCTCCTGAATAATTAGCAGCACCAGTAACTTTGTCTGTAGCATCGTATCTTTTGACTCTTTTACCAACAGTGTCATATTCAGTTTCAGATAATATTATATTTGATTTGTAATCTGGTTTTAGCACAAAGCCCTCCTCGATATTTTCATTTTCGAATTAGATCACTTCAATTTGTATACTAATTAATCAATTGTACATGACTTGTTACATTAATAAAATAGTCTATTTGTTTATTTCTTCTTTAAATTACTATAGGATTTCACCAAATATGAAAAACCTATTCCCCATTTGTATTTTTTTGCAAGAATTACATATGGAATAAACAAGGTAAAAAATACACTCATAAAGACATCTGTCCAAGTTATTCCTGTTTGTTCAATTCCAATATCATAAAATAAAGCGGGGGTAGTAATTACAGAATTCTTTGTTGTAATAAAGAGAAAAACAAACAAATTATTAGCTAGATGAAATCCAAAAGGTAATTCTAATCCATTGCCTTTAATGGCAATCAAAGCCCAAATAGTACCTGTAGCCATTAATATTGTCATATATTTTGCCATTCCGTAAGTAGTTTCTGGGTTAGCCAGATGAGCAACCATAAACAAGCTACCAACAATGAGAGATAAAAGCACTGGATTTTTTGTAAATAAACCCAATCCTTGTAAAAAATACCCTCTAAATAGTATTTCTTCAAATCCTACTTGAATTGGTGTTATGATCAAGGCAATTAATATAAATATTATATAAGTTACAAAAGAAAAATTTGGGTTAAATTCTAACCCGGTAGAACATTCAATAGATTTATCAATTATATTTTGACAATCATTGCTTGCGAGAGCTAATAGAATCAAGGGTATACCTGATATAAGAAGTGATATTACTATCGCAAATATAATTCGGTCATATTGTATTGTTTTAAATCCAGTAAGATATGAGATAAGTGTTCGTTTGTGGATATATTTTGCTACAAAAATAAATGCTACCAACCCAAATAAGAAACCTGACATTAAAGTTATAAAATTTAAAATAGTATATGGACTATTCCCTGATTGTAATAATTCATCTGTGTTAGGGTGAAGTAGAATTGGTATTATACCTAATATTTGCCATCCTGAAAAAATTAAGATTATACCTAATATCCAGTTTAAAAATTGATTACTATGATTTCTAGCTAATGTACTAAACTCATTGGGTATTTGCACAAAAATACCTCCAAAAAAATAAACTAATCAGATTGTTTATTTGTTTATAAAAAAATCGCATTATTTAATACTCTTATTATGTTAGGATAACACAAATCTTTATCAAATTTGCAATATGGAGGGTGTAAATATGAGGCTTGGAGATGGATCTTTTCAATATGAAGTTGTAGCCAATTGGGAAAAATTACCTGAAGAATATCGTTGGGATGAAGTGGGTGGTGTAGGAGTAGATTCGAAGGATAATGTTTACGTATTTAATCGAGGCCCTCACCCTATGATCGTTTTTGATAAAGATGGAAATTTTTTAACCTCATGGGGTGAAGATTTCTTTATTCGCGCACATGGTTTAACTGTTGGCCCTGATGACATTTTGTATTGCACTGATGACGCAGATCATACAGTTAGGAAATGTACTACTGAAGGAGAAGTATTAATGACGATAGGTGTCCCCCAAACTCCCTCTCCTTATCAAAGTGCGAAACCTTTTAATCGATGTACTCATGTCGCTTTAGATCCTGAAACTCAAGATATTTATGTCTCAGATGGATACGGAAACTCAAGTATTCATAAATTCACTTCAAAAGGTGAACATTTGTTTTCTTGGGGTAGTGCGGGTACTGATCCAGGACAATTTAATATTCCACATAATATTATTACAGACAAAAACGGATTGGTTTATGTTGCTGACCGAGAAAATATGAGAGTGCAAATTTTTGATAAAAACGGAAATTTCCTTGACCAATGGAATAATATGCATAGAGCATGCGCTTTGTGTATAGATAAGGATCAGACTATTTATTTAGGAGAAATTGGTTCTAGTGGTGCAGTTAATCGAGAATTGCCAAATATTGGACCAAGAGTAAGTATTTATGAAACTAATGGAGATCTCATAACTCGATTAGGTACTGGTTACGGACTTGACAATGGTCAATTTATTGCTCCTCATGGAATTTGCGTGGATTCAAAAGGGAATATTTATGTTGGAGAAGTAACAAAGACTGAAATGAGTCATCAGTTTAGAAAGGACTCTTGGGAAGGCCCTGCTCCAACTAAGGCTCGAAGTTTTCAAAAACTAGCAAGAATATAAGGAGTTATTGATGAGAGAATTTACCAGCGATTATTACCAATCAAATAGTTTGAACCTTCATTATATAAATTATAAAACTAATGCTACAAAGCCTTTAATTATGCTTCATGGAATGAGGAGTTACGCACAGGCTTGGAATGATGTTGCTGAACAACTCGTCGACAATTTTGACATTTATGCTTTAGATCAGAGAGGGAGAGGTGATAGTGATTGGTCTCCTGATTATAATTATGACACAGAAGCATATGTTGATGACTTAACAAATTTTGTAAAAATAAAAGGATTTAATAATCTTTGTTTGATGGGTCATTCTATGGGTGGGAGTAATAGTATCGTTTTTGCATCAAAAAACCCTGAAATGGTTGAGAGTCTTGTTATTGTAGATATAGGCCCAAGCGTCTCTACTTCCATAGGAGGAGCACGGATAAATCAAGAATTGAGCGATACTCCTAAAGAATTTGAAAGTTTAGAGGATGTAAAGATTTTTTGGAGAAAGCAAAGGCCATCAATATCTGAGCATGCATTAAATGAAAGAGTGAATTTTACTATCAAGCAATTAGAATCAGGCAAATATGGATTTAAGTGGGATGTACAAGGTATAGCAAAAGGACGAATTCGTAATGATGGTGAATATATGTGGGATTGTGTGAAAAAAATTAAGTGTCCAACTTTATTGATCAGAGGGCATGAATCCGATATATTACAACATGATGTTGCTACACAGATGATTAAAGAAAATCACAACATTACATTAATTGAAATACCTGATGCAACGCATTATGTACACGATGATCAATTAGAACTTTTCAATAGAGAAGTTAGTATGTTTTATCAAAGAATCTAATATAATTACAGGGGAAAAATATGACTACACCAATATCCGTTAATAATGATTTATTTGATCTAAGTCTCATTGATCTAAATCAACAAAAAGTATATTTAAATAGCTACAAAGGCAAAAAACTCTGTATTTTTATGTGGGCGTCTTGGTGAGTATGTAGGGCACAATTGCCAGTTTGGCAAAAAACTTACAAGGAATTATTTGCAGATGATGATAACGTCGAATTTTTATCTGTAGCAATGGATGCAATTTATCATGATAAAGTTAAGCAATTTCATCAATCTGCTAAAGCAGAATTTACAACGTTAATTGATACTGATAATAGTTTAAGTAAATTAATGGGTTTTAAAGTTGTACCTAATATATTACTGATTAATTCCGATGGTGAATTAGAGTACTGGAAATTTGGGAAAGCTGATATAAGGAATGCATACTACAAAAATCTCATCAAAAGATGGATAAGTAGGGAAAAAATAAATATTTTACCTAAAGATAATTTTATTAATGCCAGTAATCAAAATCATCAATTATCGTTAGGTAAATTCAATGAATATGTAAATACAGGTAATTTAAGTGTTAACGAAGTAAGGGGATTAGAGCTCGACAACATGATTGTAAGAAAACAATTGTGGGCAAAAGAAAATCCTGAAAAGTTTTACCAGGGAAATATTGATTCTGATTGGCAAAAACAAAATCTAGAAAAGGGGATTTAAAGGATGTATTTTTTATAACACAACACAACTAGTATTGATTGTGTTATAATGTCCGAGTTTCATTTGGCCCGGTGGTGTAGTTGGTCTAACATACCACACTGTCAATGTGGAGATCGGGGGTTCGAATCCCCTCCGGGTCGCCATCCAAAAATATTAAATCTCCGTTTTCTTATAATTAAGGAGATATATATGACACTGCCATTGCAAGGTTTAAAGGTTATTGATATGTCCCAAGTTTACTTCGGCCCTGGTGGAGCTGTGTATCTTGCTGACCAAGGTGCCGATGTTATAAAAATAGAAACTATTCGAGGCGATGCCATGCGTCATCGGTATACTACCCCATATCTAACACAATGGAACATGAGTAAACCTTTTTTATCATTAAATAGAAATAAAAAAAGTATTTCATTAGATATTCGGACCGATGAGGGCAAAAAAATTGTTTCCCAATTATGTGAAACAGCTGATGTGTTTATATTGAATATGCGCCCGGGTACTGAAAAACAATTTGAATTAGACTTTGAGAGCTTGTCTAAATTAAACCCAAAATTGATCTATGTATCGATCAGTGGTTTTGGAAGTGAAGGACCTGATGCAAGCCTTCCTGGATACGATATAGTACTTCAAGCCAAATCTGGTGTTTTGTCATTGAGAAAATTTCCTGATGGAACTCCTGTACCTTATCCTATTATGTTTTCAGACATGTCGGGGTGTATGTCTCTTTCTTATTCGGTAATGTTGGCTCTTTGGGAACGTGAAAAAACTGGGAAAGGTCAAAAGATTGAGTGTTCATTATTCAATCAAGCTTTAGCAATGCAAATGCAGCAATTGATATGGATAGAAAATGATCAAGGAAGTCTTCCTGGAAACGCGCCATCAGCCATGGCTTCATGTTACGAATGTTTTGATGGTAAATGGATAGCTATAGTAGTAATGGAATCTAATCAATGGGCGGGATTATGCCGTGTATTAGATATTGAACATTTAATTAATGACCCTGACTATAGTAGTTATGAAAATCGTGTGAAGAATGCATCTGATTTATCAGAATTATTTACAGCTATTTTCCCAACTAAAAACAGTGAATATTGGATAGATAAATTAAATTATGAAGGTATCCCGTGTTCTATTGTACAAGAAAGAGATGATTTGCTAGACGATGCTCAAGTTATTTCAAATAAAATGATTGCTACAGATATACATCCCAAAGTCGGTAATGTGAGCTATGTTATGCCTCCATTTAAGATGTCACAGCATGATTATATTGAATCAGCTCGTTTGCCTGCTCCTTTGTTAGGAGAACACACTAAGGAAATCTTGAAAGATTTAGGGTATCATGACGAAGAAATTCAGTCTTTTTTAGATCGTAATATTGTTAATGAAAACCTAGAGTAACTATGGAGAAATATTACTACCTATAAGCAGGCTTATTGCTATCATAAACCCAATTACGCATATAATTGTTAAAGCTACTTTTGGTCCAACTTTAAGAACATCTTTTATATCTACTCCTAGACCTATGGCGACCATAGATACTACAAATAAATATTTTGATAATTGTCGAATTTGATTCCCAATATCAGCGGATATAACATCTACAGAGCGTAAAACAGAGAAAAATATAAATCCAATAACAAACCATGGGAAATAATTAAAAAGTGAAAAACTTCCAGAGTTTTCTTCTGATTCTTGTTTTGTATTTGAAGATGCAAAGCTTTTAATTAATTGTACAACAACAACCAGAGGCCCTAATAAAATTATTCGCGTGATTTTTACAACCGTTGCAACTGTAGCAGAAGTAGCACTGACTGTGGCAGATGCTGCATATACTTGAGCTACTGCGTATACAGCCATACCTGCAACAATACCATAGTGATACTCTGTTATACCAAAACTTGAAAATAGTAATGGCAATAGTATAATCTGTGCTGCTCCTAACACCGCGCTTATACCAATTACTGCACTTATATCTGTTGCACTTGCACCTATTATTGGAGCCATTACTGCAACTGCAGAATTTCCACAAATCGAATTCCCTACACCAATTAAAGTCGCAATTTTTTTATTTAATCCAAGTATCAAATGCCCAATTATATAGGCAATTATCATGCTTCCAACTACACCAAACAAAATAAGCAAAAATAGCGGTAATCCTGCGTCTAATATATCTGGCAAAAATATACTAGCTCCTAGTATCATTACCGAAAATTCAAGAATATGTTTACCAGCAAATTTTGCACCAGCGTTGTACCAATCAGATTTTGGCGAAACATTTTTGTATACGATTCCAATTATCAAGGCAAGTAAGAGGCTATCAATCAATAAATTCTGTACTTGTCGACTCATTACGAAAATTATGCTTCCTACTATGAAGCATAATAAAAGTCCTGGCGCTAATATTTTTATTTTTTCTTGATTAATCATATTAAACCTCGGTGTATTCTATTATTAGATTTAATTTGTTTCAATATATTTATAACTTTTTCTTACAATGAATTGCTACAATTCTATTTTGTAATACAATATATTCACCTAAATGATTTTTAATTTAAATGAGGATTAATTGAAAAAAATAATAGTTACAGGTGGTGCAGGATTTATTGGATCACATATTGTTGACCGTTTAATTATTGAGGGTTATGAAGTGGCGGTACTTGATAATATCTCGTCTGGAAATCGGTTAAATATTAATGATAAAGCAAAATTGTATGAGATTGATTTATATAATGGAGATATTGGTTCAGCTATACACGACTTTCAGCCCAATCTAGTGTTTCATTTAGCTGCACAAAGTAGTGTCTCGGTATCAGAATCAAACCCTACTGAAGATGCTACTAATAATATATTAGGTTCTTTGAATTTGTATAAGGCTTGTAAAAACACCTCAGTCGAAAAAATAATATTAAGTTCTACTGGAGGTGCTATATATGGAGATCAGAATGAATTCCCATGTTTAGAAAACTCATCTCTTAATCCAATTTCTCCTTATGGTGTTAGTAAACTAACCTCTGAAAAATACTTAGAAGTATTCGCTGGGCTATATGGATATCAATATACAATTCTTAGATATGGAAATGTATATGGACCTAGGCAAAGTCCGTCTGGAGAAGCAGGTGTTATTTCAATTTTTGCAGGACTTTTATTAAAAGGTAATTCAGTAAATATTTTTGGAGATGGATCTCAACTTAGGGATTATATTTATATATCTGATGTAGTAGAAGCTAATATATTGGCAATGAATGCTCCAAATAAATCGATTTATAATATTTCTACAAATAAAGCAACTTCTGTTATAGAAATTTTCACACTTATAAAATCTTTAACTAAGTCTACTAATAGTCCTACTTTTATGCCTAGAAGGAAATCAGATGTCGATAAAATTGTACTAAATAATTCAAAAGCCACAAAAGAATTGAAATGGTTGCCTCAGGTAGACATTGAAGATGGTATAGCTAGGACGGTCGATTATTTAAAAAATAATTAGGATAAAGTTTCTAGAATTGTAAAAATTGTATCAGTTAATTTCTTAGGATCATGATTTTTATTCAAATGATTATTTATTAGATCAGTATTAATGACTTTTATTTTGTCGATATATTCATATTTTTCATAATAAAGATCATTTCTTTCAGATGTATTAGATGTTTTTGTAGAGTTAGATATAACGTGTGTAATATCCACATTAGTATGTTTTTTAAATTCTGTTACATGATCAATTATGGTGAACCCAGAAGTTTCATTTTCATTGCTAATATTACATACAAATATAATCGGCTTTTTGATTTTGTTAACTGATTCTACCAAACCATCAAATAAGAAATTTGCAATTATGCTTGTGTATAAGCTTCCGGGTCCAATAATTACAGCATCACATACCTCAATGGCATTTTGGGCAGATTTATTTAAAGCTATATTTTGTGGTTCAATCCAGATATCAAGAATCTTTTCAATATTTCTCCCAATTTCTGATTCTCCATCTAATAATTTTTTGGATTCAGTTCGAGCTTTTAGAATAGCTTCTGGATTATCTGCAATTGGTATTACTTGACCTTGAATGTTTAATAATAAACCTGCTTTGTAGATAGCATTACTAAAGCTATTTTCTTGCTGATATAATGCAGCTATAAGCAAATTACCAATATTATGGTCATATAATTCTGAGTCACTTTTAAATCTATAATTTAGGGTGGATTTATATTCATTATCCAGGTTAGACAATGCTAGAAGGCAATTACGAATATCTCCAGGTGGCGCCATTTTAAAATCTCTTCTAATACGACCAGAACTTCCACCATCATCAGTAACCGTCACAATTGCTGTTATATTTTTAGTTTTATGTTTTAAACCTGAAAGTAAATTTGACAGGCCTGTACCACCGCCAATAGCCACTATTTTGGTATCTCTCAGCATATATATTCCTATAATTTACATAAACGTTGCATCCCAAATTAATATAGAGGTATCATAAACCTTATGACAAGTCTTAAAACAAAAGTGATAGCAATTGATGGGCCTGCTGCGTCTGGCAAAACAAGTGTCGGAAAAATTATAGCTGAGAAATTAAAGTTTAATTTTTTAGATACAGGTATAATGTATCGAGCTATTACCTATGCTGCTTTAAATTCAAGTGTTGATTTCAATCAAAAAATGACAGTGAGTGAATTTTTAGATAATGTAGATTTACAGATAATATTTCATAATTTTACAGATCTTAAGATAACTTTAAATAATATTGATATTTCGAAATCTTTACATTCTTTAGAAATTGATCAAAATGTCTCATATTACTCATCTTTTAAAGAAATAAGAAACTTTCTTGTTCAACAACAAAGGCAGATAGCAAATCGAGATAATATTGTTATGGTAGGGCGCGACATAGGTTCAGTGGTTGCTCCTGATAGTATAAAAATATTTTTAACAGCTTCGGTATCTGAAAGGGCAAAACGCCGACATAAAGAATTGATTGATTCAGGAGTATCTGCTGAATTGGATGAAATTGAATCTGAATTAGAAAGACGTGATGAACTAGACTCTCAAAGAAAAGAATCGCCATTAGTTATACCAGGAGACGCTACAATTGTAGTTAGTGACGGGATGATACTTGAAGGGGTAGTTAGTTTTATACTAAATAATATATTAGCGAGAAAATTATGATATATAATTTTTTGATTCTAGTAGGTAAAGTTTGTTATAAAATTTTTGCTAAAGTTACCGTTATTGGAAAACAAAATATACCTAAAAAAGGTTCAGTTTTAATCGTTTCTAATCATACAGCTAACTTAGATCCTGCTATATTGGCTGTTATGCTACCGAGAACCATTAATTTTGTGGGCAAAACTGAATTATTTAAGTATAAAATCACATCATTTTTAATGAAAGCACTACATGTTATTCCAATACGAAGATTTTATTTAGATCGTAAAGGTTTAGTGCGTATTTTTGAGGCAATTGAACAAGGTAAAGCTATCGGCTTTTTCCCCGAAGGAACACGCAGTGGCTCTTCAGGTCTAAAAAAAGGCAATCAAGGAGCTGCGTATATTGCGTCTAAATCTGGGGTGTCAGTTATACCAGTAGGAATCACTGGTACAAGTAAGATTAATTCATATTTAAGATTTCCTTTCCCTTTTTCAAAAATCGTGGTAAATATTGGAGAAGAAATTCAAATAGATGAAAATTGTGACTTAGAAACTGGTACTAATATCATTATGAATAAAATTGCTGAATTATTACCAGAGTCTTTAAGAGGTGCATACAAAGGTTAAATTATGTGTGGAATAGTTGGATATTTAGGATATAGGAATGCTCAAGACGTAATATTATCGAGTTTACAGAAACTCGAATATCGTGGTTATGATAGTTGTGGATTGGCTATTTTGAACTCTGAAAATACAATCGAATATATGAAAACCGCAGGAAAAATTAATGATTTAAAAGAAATGTTAATTGAAAATAGAATACCAGGAAACTTTGGTATAGGTCATACTCGTTGGGCAACACATGGGAAACCAGATGATAGAAATGCTCATCCTCATAGCGATGGAGACTCATCAGTATGGATTGTCCATAATGGAATAATTGAAAATTACCAGGAATTAAAAAATGAATTACAGTCCAAAGGATATAAATTTAAGTCTGAGACTGACAGTGAAATAATAGCTTTTTTGATTTCTGATTTATTAAAACAAGAATATTCTTTTATTGAATCAGTAGAAAAGACAGCACAAATGATAACAGGATCTCATTCAGTTTTAGCCATGGCCGATAAAGATATGCGAAAAGTAATAGGTTTCAGAAAAGGCCATGCTGGTGGATTAGTTGTTGGCTATGGAAATGATGAGATGTTTGTAGCAAGCGATATGTCTGCAATAGGTGAATACACTAATAAATTAGTATATCTAGAAACAGACCAATTGGTGATCTTAGATGATAATTCGGCCTCATATAAGGATATTGGTGGTGGATATTTTGAACCAGATCATAGTTTTATTGAGGTTCCAGATACTCATTTTAGTAAAGATGATTTTGATCACTATATGATAAAAGAAATAATAGAACAACCAAGAAGTATTTATAACAGTTTAAGTAATAAGATAATATTCAATGATGACAAAATAGAATTCGAAGACTTTATTTTGCCAAATAACTTTACAAAAGACATCAACAGGATAATTTTGACTGGTATGGGTACTAGTCTTTATGCATGTGAGATTGGTCAATACTACATTGAAAGCTTGGCAAACATTCCATGTCAAACTGAGGATGCTTCTGAATTAAGATATAAAGATAGTCCAATTGATGAAAACACATTGCTTATTTCGGTTACTCAATCTGGTGAAACTGCAGATACATTGGGAGCAATGTCTTTATTTCAAACTAAAGGTTGTAAACAAATACTAATTTCAAATTCTATCGGCTCTGCAGCAAGTAGGATTGCAGATATTGAAATAAATATCAATTCAGGAATTGAAATTGGTGTTGCTAGTACAAAGTCATTTACAGGATCAATTTTATCTTTATTATTTCTAGCGATTAAATTGGGTGCTGATAAAGGTACTTTACCAATACCTGAAGCTGAATCTTTAATACTCGACTCTACAAAATTACCAGATCTGATGAATCAAGTGGTAGAAATGAATCCTCAAATAGAAATGATGGCTAAAAAATACTCAAAATATAATCATTTTCTATATTTAGGGCGAGGATTTAATAAACCTGTTGCATTTGAAGGTGCACTTAAACTAAAAGAAGTAAGCTACATTCATGCTGAAGGATATTCGGCAGGACAAATGAAACATGGCCCGATTGCTTTAGTTGATAATAATATTCCAGTTATAGCTATGGCACTAACAGATAATTACTACGAAAAAATGAGAAACACTATTCAAGAAATTAAGGCAAGAAGCGGAATTTTAATTGGACTTGTAACTAAAGGGAATTACGATTTAGATGGATTAATAGATGATGTTATAGAGATACCAGAATGTCCTAAATATTTAACACCTTTCTTAACAATAATACCATTACAATTATTTTCTTATTATATTGCCTTCGAATTAGGTTATGACGTGGATCAACCACGTAATTTAGCTAAAACGGTTACTGTGGAATAATATGGATTTTACTTATAGTGAAACTCAAAAATCTATTATTGAATCTATCAAGTTATTAATGAATGACTTTGGTGATGATTATTGGCGAACGTGTGATAAAGAAGGTACGTTCCCGCATCAGTTTTATGATGCGGTTGCTAAAGGTGGTTGGCTTGGTATTGCTATGCCCCAGCAATACGGTGGGTCAAATCTTGGTATAAGCGAAGCATCAGTTTTGATGCAAACAATAAGTGAATCAGGCGGTGGTATGTCGGCAGCTTCAAGTATTCATATGAATATTTTTGGACCACATCCTATTGTTGTACATGGCACTGAAGAACAAAGATCTCGTTGGTTACCACCTTTGATACAAGGGAAAGAAAAATGTTGTTTTGGGGTAACTGAACCAGACGCAGGGCTTGATACAGGGAGCATTGCTACAAAAGCCGAGAAAACCGAAGGTGGTTATATAATTACTGGACAAAAAATCTGGACATCTACTGCTCAAATTGCCGATAAAATTATGATATTAGTTAGAACTACTCCAAAAGAAGAATGTGAAAAAAATATTGATGGACTAACTTTATTTTACACTGATTTTGATAGATCAAAAATTGAAGTTATTGAAATCGATAAAATGGGGAGAGCTGCGGTAGATAGTAATCAAATATTTATCGATGGTTTAGAAGTCCCTGAAGATGACCGTATAGGTGAAGAAAATAAGGGATTTTATTATTTATTAGATAGCCTCAATCCTGAAAGAATATTAATTGCAGCAGAAGCTTTAGGTATAGGAAGAAGCGCTTTAAATAGAGCAGTGGATTATGCTAATAATCGTATTATTTTCGATCGTCCAATAGGCAAAAATCAAAGTATACAGCACCCTCTTGCTGAAAACTGGGTCGAATTAGAAGCAGCAGAATTGTTAATTTTAAAAGCAGCATTTCAATATGATAATGGTGAAAATTCTGGGGGACTTGCTAACGCTGCAAAATACTTCGCTGCAGAAGCAGCGTTTAAAGCTGCAAATCAAGCAGTTATGACCTTAGGTGGCATGGGATATGCAAAAGATTTTCATGTTGAAAGATTATTACGTGAATCAATGATTCCGCGGTTAGCACCAGTTAGTGCGCAAATGGTATTAAATTATATTTCAGAACGTATACTTGGATTACCTAAATCCTATTGATTGGATAATTATTGATGGATAACATTACACACGCATTGCAAGGGATTAAAGTTTTAGATCTAACGCGAGTACTCGGTGGACCTTATGCAACCCAAATTCTTGCTGATCATGGAGCCGAAGTTATTAAAGTAGAGCCTGAATTTGGTGATGAAGTAAGAGATTGGGGCCCTCCATTTAATGATAGTATTGCGGCTTATTATATTAATCTTAATCGTAATAAAAAATTAATTTCAATTGATTTGCGACAAAAACAAGGACAAGATATCATTCTCAAACTATTAGAAGACTCAGATGTCCTAATTGAAAATTTCAAAACTGGAACAATGGAAAATTGGGGATTAGGGTTTGAGGATGTTCTAAGTAAGAAATTCCCAAAACTTATACATTGTCGTATATCTGGATTCGGATCTGATGGCCCACTTGGGGGATATCCCGGTTACGACGTTATTATCCAGGCTATGGCGGGAATGATGTCAATTAATGGCATGCCGGATAGTGGCACGGTTCGAATTGGCTCTCCTATAGTTGATATGGGGACAGGGTTATACAGTACGATTGGTATACTCATGGCATTACAAGAACGTAATGTTTCAGGAAGAGGCCAGTTTATTGATATGACACTTTATGATAGTGCAATTGCACTTATGCATCCGTATAATGCCAATTATTTATTATCTGGTATCCCTGGTACTCCGACTGGAAATGATCATCCAAATATTTCCCCATATGGTAAATTTAAAACACGTACTAATGAAATTGTAATAATGATTGGAAATAATAATGGATTTGCAAAACTTTGTAATGAACTAGGTTTAGAAGAATTGCTAAGTAATCCTAAATTTATAAATAATTCAGATAGAGTTCTAAATCGAGATGAATTAAATAAATTAATTGAAAATGCTCTTAAAGATGTCGATGGGGGAGAATTTTCAGAAAAGTTATTAGCTGCAGGAATACCTGCCGGTCCAGTCAGAAATATTCAAGAAACATTAGACCATCCACATACTGAGCACAGAGGTATGAAGATTACTGAAGGTAATTACCAAGGAATATCTTCTCCCATAAAGTTTAGTCGTTCAAAAACCGCTGGGGTGAAAATAAAACCTTCTAAAATAGGCGCAAATACCAGACAAATTTTAACATCTATAGGATATGATGATTCTGATATAGATGAAATGATACGCTCAGGTATAGTTAGCGAAAAGAACCAAGACTAGAATAATACATAACCATAATTTATTGGTTTTCCTCTTTATAATAGGATAGATATCAATTACAATGTATCTTGTTTAAATAACGTGTACTTTTGGGAGACGGGGAATGGATCCAAATAAAATAGGAATTTATTTCAGTTCTAATGAAAATAAAGTTGTAAGAATAACTTCACCATATTGGCTTCCTGAAGAGCCTGAATGGGTTATGGTTACAAATGAACCTAACGCTACTTTGTTGGCTGTAAGAGATTTAATTGTAGAAAAAAGTCTGGCTTCTGATGCTTCAGATGTTACTTGGGGAAGTTTACCCTTAAAAGACGAATAATTTATTCTTTTTTACCATAAGTATTGTATGGCGTTCCTGGTATTAATGAAAAATGCGTGTGGATTGCTAACCATACGTCGTTATACTTTTTTAGGATAACGGTTGCTCTGCCAGGCCTATCAAATCGATTACCTTCGGAATCGTATCCAATCGAACTCCAAGGGGTAATTCCCCAAGCTAATTCATTATTACCATCGGCTATAAGCTTATCAACTAAGAAGTGGAAATTATCGATATATGGCCATATGTTTTGCCATTGTTGAGCTTGTAAATCTTTTAAATTGGTAACAATGTCAACTTTTGTTCCGAAAGAACAAACATCGCTAGAGACAAGTTTTATTGCAGATTCAAAATCACGAGACTTGCAACATTCTCCAAATTTAATGTACCACTGTTTTACAATTTCGTGATAATTCATGTGTTAATTTAGTTTAATATTATTCGATGCTTGAACTTTGATTTCTATTATTGATATATCCTTGTGAGATACGGTCAATAACAATTGCTAGTACCACAATTCCCAAACCTGCAATCACGGCGTCGCCTTGTTCTAATTGACCCATTGCTCTAAACACATCAGCTCCAAGGCCTCCTGCACCTACCATTGCTGCAATTGTTACCATAGCAAGAGCCATCATAACCGTTTGGTTAATCCCTGCCATTATCGTTGGTATAGCCATGGGTATTTGGACTTTAGTTAGTAATTGCATTCGATTAGACCCAAAAGCTGTGCCTGCTTCAACAACAGCTATATCTACTTGTCTAATTCCAAGATTTGTTAAACGTATACAAGGAGGAATTGCGTATAGAACTGTTGCAAGAATAGCTGCAACATTTCCAAGCCCAAAAAACATTATTCCAGGGACGAGATATACAAAACTTGGCATAGTTTGCATGCCATCAAGTATAGGTTTAATTGCTGCATCGAATCGATTGCTACTTGCAGCTATAATACCTAGAGGGATACCAATAACTATAGAAATAAGTACAGCAATAACCATTATAGCAATAGTTACCATTGCACTTACCCACAAGTTAAAGAGTCCGAGTAAAAGTAACGCTATAGCTGACCCGATACCAACATTTCTCGAAGCTACTTTCCATCCAGCGTATAAAATAGCTAAAATTGTAAATGGCCATGGTACCCAAATTAGGAAGTCACGAATTTTACCGATCAATACTTTTGCTTGGTCACTCATCCAGTCAAACATCCACGCAAAGTTAACTACCAAAAAATCGACAAAATCATCTATAGCATTAGTTACAGGGGGACTGAAATTGACTGGAAAATCAGTTATTTGGGTGATTTTCAACAAATGAATAACCCAAGACAGTCCCATAACAATAACAAACACTACTAGACTAATCACGTATTTTATAATATATGATTTATCGTTTTCTTTCGATTCTTGTGTAGATAATTTTTCTTTTTCTAATGTAACACTCATAATTGTATTGTGATTTTAATTGTTATTCTTCGCTATATTCTTGTCGTGCACTTTGGGCTACTAGTTCAAGAATTTTTTCTTGAGGGACTACTCCAACAAGTTCATCTTTACTATCAACTACAGGAATAGGATCTCCTGTTTCTAATACCAATGGAATCATGTCTTCAACAATGCTTTCAGGAGTCACGACATATCGTCTGTCAAATTCTTGAGATGAAGGTTTAACCATTATATTACTTACTGATGTCACCCTTGTTTTTGGAATATCGAATGTAAACTCCTCAACAAATGAATTAGCTGGGTTAGTAACAATTTCTTCTGGAGTACCTAACTGAGTAACTTCACCATCTCTCATGATCGCTATTCTATCACCAACAGTAATTGCTTCATCAAGATCGTGAGTAATAAAAACTATGGTTTTTTGAATGGTTTGTTGTAATTTTTTCAATTCGATTCTCATCTGTCTCCTAATCAATGGATCAAGACCACTAAAAGGTTCGTCCATGAGGAGAATGTCAGGTTCAACAGCAAGTGCTCTTGCTATACCAACTCTTTGCTGCATACCTCCACTCAATTCTGAAGGATAGGATGATTCCCAGCCAGCAAGACCAACAAGTTCTAATACCTCTAATGCCTTTTGATTCCTAGTTTCAGTATCTATTTTTTGGACTTCTAATCCATAAGCAGCATTTTCTAGTACTGTCCTATGTGGGAAAAGGCCAAAGTGCTGGAATACCATCGCAACGGTATGTCTTCTGAAATTTTCTAGTTCTTGATTGTTGTATTGAAGAACATCTTGATTGTTTATGAGAATGGAGCCAGAAGTTGGGTCTATTAATCTGATTAAGGCTCTAACAAGAGTGGATTTACCACTTCCGGATAATCCCATTACTACGAATGTTTCACCGGGGTTAATTGATAAGTTGACGTTTCGGAGAGCTACGACCTGATTAAATTCATCTTGAATTTCAGATCGGGTTTTATTTATGTTTTCGGGTTCAAAAACAATTTCTGGATCGTTTCCAAACACTTTCCATAAATTCACTATCTCGATATTAGACATACAATACTCGTTTCTTTTTAAACGGTAATTGGTAGCGGTATTAGATGAGTGATTAATAAATATAAGGAAATAATTGTGGGGTTTTGAATAATGGGAATATAATTAAAATCTATCCATAAAATTCAGATGCAAATCTATTAATATATACAAATCCAATAACTATGCGTTTTAAATGATCGCTAACCAAAATCTCCATTAAGCACAGTCTCAGCCTCCTTAATTGGTGATCACCTTAAGGGTATCTAATAAACTACACTATGTCAAACAAAATTAGCTCTTTTCAAATCTATCATGATATCTTTTTGTCAAAATAATACAAATAAAAAAGAGGGGTTAAAAAACCCCTCTTTTATTAAGGCATATTGATTTTAGATTATGCAGCTAAGGATTCAATAATTCTGTCTTTAGCATCTGCTGTTACCCAGCTGTGCCAAGCATCATTGTTATTGAGATACCATATAGCTGTATTTCGGTATGCTTCTTCGCTCGTAGCGGCATCATCTTTTATCTCACCATAATGACCTTCTGCAGCTAACTGGTTAGTTGCATTCCAATCCCACTTTTCTAAGAAAGCGCGAAGTTCTTCATAGCCTTCACCTTGATAATCAGAGTGTAATGCGATCAAAATCTCTGCTGTAGGGAAACCACAACCGAGAGCTGGATCATTATCTGCACACTCTGAAGGGTCAGGTTGTTCTAAGACTCTCATATCAAGTGTATTAGCGAGCTTTGTTGGTCCCCAGTAGTAGAATAATACTGGTTCCTCTTTCAAATAAGCTCCTTCAATAGCAGCATCAAGTGCACCCATTGTGCCAGGATCCCGAAGTTCTACAATGTCGGAAAGACCATAAGCTTCGATTTGTCCTTCATTAACTGCTCGGCATGCCCATTGTGCCATACAACCGTAAAGTACAGCTTTTCCTCCACTGTCAGCTTCTGCAAACAGTGCTTGAAACTCTGGTTTCTTCAGGTCTTCGACACTTTTTAATCCAGGATTTGCATCTTGCAAATATCCAGGAATAATAAATGTGCTTTGCCAGTTATCTTCCAAACTTTTACCTGTGGAAAATACTTGTCCTTCAGCAGTTGCCTCAGCCCATGCGTCTTTTTGATTTGGTAGCCAGATTTCCATTGAAATATCAATGTCACCTTTTATCAAACCTTGGAATAATGGAACTGTAGCACCTTCTATCATATCAGTTTCATAGCCGTAGCCGTTTTCTACAATGTATCTAGCGACTCCACTTTGAACCAACGCACTATCCCAGTTGAGACCTGCAAAGACTAAAGTTTCACCTTCGCCTTCAAGTCCACTACCAGTTACATCATCAATAGCATCACAAGCTGTGAACGCAACAGTTGAAATCATCATTATGATTGTTAATATAAACTTACTTTTTACTTTCATAATGACCTCCTCTCATAGGTTGCTCATTATTCCATATGAATACTCATGAGTCAACTTCATTTTGCACTTTTCGCGTCTTTTTTGGGGTCAATTTTCTTTAATTATTTTCGAATCTGAATACGGATTTCGTAAAAATTCAAAAAATCGTAAAAATTCAAAAAATTATGAATTATTTAAACATTTATCGAAAGTTACAAAGTAGATTATAATAAATAATATTTATGGTTTGTTATGAAAAAAAATAAAATTCTGATAGTTGAAGATGAGACAAATATAGCCGACTCGGTAAAGTTAAATTTAGAAGCCGAGGGTTATGAAGTTGAATATACTACTGATGGTCAAATGGGTTTGCATTATGCAAGAACATTAAATCCTGATTTGATTATATTAGATATTATGCTTCCCAAACTTGATGGATTTGAAGTAAATAAAATCATTCAAAAAGAACTATCAATTCCAGTTATTTTTTTGACAGCAAAATCAGATGAAATATCAACTGTTTTAGGACTAGAACTTGGTGCTGATGATTATATTTCAAAGCCTTTTTCAATGCGTGAATTGATTTCGAGAGTTAAAGCTGTGTTACGAAGATTGGAAAATACAAAATCTCATTCAATCTCATCACAAATAAATAATAATCCACAAAAAGGAAAATTTATTTATGATGACATCGAAATTGATATTGATGGCCGTAGAGTATTAAGAAATGGCAATTTAATTCACTTAAAACCTAAAGAATTTGAAATTTTAGTATATTTATCTTCAAATCAAGGCATGGCAATTTCTAGAGACACATTGCTAGACAAAATCTGGGGAATTGATTACTTTGGTGATAAGCGAACTGTTGATGTACATTTAAGATGGTTGAGAAAAAAAATCGAATTAGATTCACAAAAACCAAAGCATCTTATAACAGTAAGGAATGTTGGTTATCGATTCGATTAACTAGGGTGCTATGAAAACATTTATATTTATAAGATATATTTATACTGTAATGTTCATTACTATAATAAATCTTGTAGTATCCATCATTAGTTTTTTTTATGTGCTACTTAACGGTGACCCTTTTACATATTTGGTAATTTTTTCTTTTTGGATTGGTTTATCATTAATTTCACTCATTTCATTATATAAATGGTACAACAATTTCCAATCTAGGGACCTTCTTATGTCACAATTGCCAAATATTGCCGAAGGTTTTGGAGAAGGCCATTCTCCAAGAGATATTCAAGAAATATATTTGAGTGCTGAGACGCAGGAATTAGTTGATCTGTTATTACCTGTTCGTTCATTGGTTAATAATATTATATCCATGATATTTAGCTTCAAATTTGAACAAGACACCTTAGAAGCTTTATTAGAAGCGATGGCAGATGGAGTATTACTTGTTGATACAGAAGGCCAAATTCTTAGAATGAATTCTGCTGCTTCTCAATTACTTTACATCGATAGCGATCAATTAAAATCTAATCAAAGTTTTATGGGACTTGTTTTTGATCATGAACTTGCAAATTTAGTTCATCTAGCTTTAGAAAATAATAGTATAGCTCAAGATGAAATAGAATTACTTCGTCCAAACAAGATCATGGACGCTATAGTAACTCCTATACAAAATTCTACTAATCAAGAAGTTGTTATAACACTACATGATCTAACAGAAATAAGACGAATCAATACAACAAGAAAAGAATTCGTAAACAACGTATCACATGAACTAAAGACTCCTCTTACAGCCGTTAAGGCAATGGTTGAAACAATGGAAAATGGAGTTCTTCCTAAAAGTAGGCAAAAAGAATATTTTACGAAAATTAATGATGAAATTGATCGAATGACCACTATAGTAACTGAACTATTAAAATTATCTGGCATTGAAAGAGATAATTACCAAGAAAGTTTTGATACAGTCGACATTAATAAATTAGTGTCTCAGGTAAGTGATAATTTTAAAGATATTCTCGAAAAGAAATTAATTTTATTGGAATTAGATTTATTCCCTTCTCCTCTAGTAATAAATTGCAATCAGTACCATATCACAGAAGTGATCACCAACTTAATCGATAATGCGACAAAATTCACTCCTGAAAATGGAGTAATTACTTTGGCAACAAAATCTTCAGATGACTTTGTTATTGTTCAATGTAAAGATACTGGTATTGGAATTTCTGAAGAAGACATGCCTCATATATTTGAACGTTTTTATAAAGTTGATAAATCTCGTTCTGATACAGGAACTGGATTAGGGTTATCTATAGCTAAACATATTTTGGAAAACCATCAAGGTAATATTGTAGTTAATAGTAACGTTAATGATGGCTCTGAGTTTATAATTACTTTACCTCTTGATAAAACAAATATTACCCCATAATAGCGATCTTTATACGTTCATCGAATGTTAATAAATCGTTAAAATAAATATACCAGTACAAACCCTATAATTATTAATATAGAAATTAAATAAGTTATAGGGAGATACAATTGATAAATATTTTCAAACATACTGGAAAAACCATAAGACTAACGTCTTTATTAATAATTTTATCAATGTTACTTTTCGCAGTTGCCTGTAGCTCCGATAATAAAGATGAAAATGGTATAAGTGAAGGTTTGGAAGGTGTGATTGAAATTGATGGTTCAAGTACTGTGTATCCAATTACTGAAGCAGTAGCTGAAGAGTATCGCAAGAAAGAAAAGGATGTTCAGGTTAATGTTGCAGTTTCTGGTACTGGAGGAGGGTTTAAGAGATTTTGTCCTGGTGAAACTGATATTTCCAATGCTTCTCGACCAATCAAGGAGAAAGAACAACAACTTTGTGAAGCAAATGGGGTAGAGTATGTTGATGTGACTATTGCTCTCGACGGTCTTTCTGTACTAGTTAGTCCTAAAAATGATTTTGTGGATTGTTTAACAATAGAAGAACTAAACAATATGTGGAAACCAGAATCTACAATCAATAACTGGAAAGATGTTAGGGCAGGATTCCCAGATAAGGAATTAGTACTTTATGGTCCAGATACAGATTCAGGAACATTTGATTACTTTACTGACGAGGTAAATGGTGACGAAGGTGTTTCACGATCAGACTATACCGCATCTGCTGATGATAACGTTTTGGTTACAGGTATCTCTGGTTCCGCAGGATCTTTGGGATACTTTGGTTACGCATACTATGTTGAGAATATAGATAAATTAAAAGCTGTTGGTATTGACGCTGGTAATGGTTGTGTAATTCCAAGTAATGACACTGTAGCAGGTGGTGCATATCCATTAGCAAGACCCATTTACCTTTATATCGATCCAGCTAAATTGAATAAATATGAACATGTTTCTGATTTTGTCGAATTCTATATGGATCATGTAGCTGAGCTTTCAGAAGAAGTAGGGTACACTGCTTTGCCTAGTTATGCTGATCAGATTGCAAAAATTAATGCAGCTAAACTACAACCAAGTAACTAAATGGAAAGACTGATATGCTTAACAATCAAGCAGAATTCAAAAACAAGACACACATGGGGCTGTCAAAACGACGAGTAATTACTGGTAAAATTGCAGAAATAGTTTTCTTTTTATGTGCTGTTATTTCAATTATCACTACTGTAGGGATTGTAGTAAGTTTATTATCACAATCTCTATATTTCTTTTTTGAAGTCACTTTATGGGAGTTTTTAACAGGTACGCGATGGGCGCCTATCCTCAAACCTCAGAGTTTTGGAGTTTTGCCCTTAGTCACGGGTACGTTATTAGTCTCAGGTATAGCGGCTCTTTTTGCTGTTCCAATAGGTTTAGCTACGGCAGTTTTTCTATCAGAATATGCTCCTGATCGAGTTCGTAAAATCGCAAAACCATTTCTTGAAATACTTGCGGGTATTCCAACAGTTGTATACGGGTATTTTGCTTTAACTTTTGTTACACCTAAATTACAGATTATTTTACCTGACTTAATTATTTTTAATGCTTTAAGCGCAGGTTTAGTTATGGGTTTGATGATTATTCCAATGGTTTCATCACTGAGTGAAGATGCTATGGTTTCAGTATCTCGTTCTTTAAGAGAGGGAGCTTATGCACTAGGTGCGACACGTAGTGAAGTTGCATGGAAAGT
Organism: SAR202 cluster bacterium; assembly: GCA_009392515.1. NCBI lineage: Bacteria > Bacillati > Chloroflexota > Dehalococcoidia > SAR202 cluster bacterium. The sequence goes on from VFGE01000026.1 coordinate 53,846, forward strand.
CGTTGTTCCTGCCGCTTTATCTGGTATTGTTGCATCTTTCATCTTAGCAATTTCTCGAGCAATAGGTGAAACAATGCTTGTCACTATTGCAGCAGGAGCTACCCCACGTATGTCTTTAGACCCTTTGCAAAGTATTCAAACAATGACTGCTTTTATCGTACAACTTAGTCTTGGAGAAACCCCTCATGGGTCAATTGAGTATAATACTATTTTTGCTGTCGGATTACTCTTATTTGTCATGACATTAACTATGAATCTGATTGGTCATTTGATTGTTAGAAAATGGCAACAGGTGGATAAATAATGATTAAAAACATTCTTAAAAAAGAAAACTATAACCAAAATCTTAATAGCCGTTATACTAAGGGTAAATTATATTTCACAGTATTCTTTACTGCCTTGATGATAGCTATTATCGGATTGGCCATACTCCTTTTTCAAATAATTTCACAGGGAACAGAAATGTTAAGTTGGACTTTCGTTTCCAGTTATCCATCTCGTTTTCCTGAAAAAGCTGGAATTTTGTCAGCACTAGTTGGATCCATATGGCTTATGGGACTTACTGGAATATTTGCTGTTCCACTTGGTATAGGTACTGCTGTTTATCTTGAAGAGTACGCTCCCAAAAATAAATTCACTCAATTCCTAGAAATTAATATTTCAAATCTGGCAGGAGTACCATCTATAGTATATGGTTTGTTAGGTCTTGCTGTTTTTGTTGGAGCTTTGAATATGGGGCGAACTTTGATAGCAGGAGCCTTAACTATGGCTTTACTAGTTATGCCAATTGTTATCCTTGCATCTCGAGAAGCTATTAAACAAGTACCTTATTCACATAGAGAAGCAGCCTATGCTCTTGGTGCTACTCGTTGGGAAGTAGTAAGGTCAGTTGTTCTTCCATCTGCAATTCCTGGAATCATGACTGGAGCAATATTGTCGATGTCCAGAGCAGTTGGAGAAGCTGCCCCAGTTTTAGCTGTTAGTGCGCTAGTATATTTAACTTTTGTCCCTACAGATCCTTTTGATAGATTTACTGTTATGCCAATACAAATATATAATTGGGTGTCTAGACCACAGGATGGGTTTAGAGAGCTTGCTGCCTCAGGAATAATATTGCTTTTGGTTTTACTCTTATCAATGAACTCAATAGCAATTTACATTCGTAGCAAATATCAAAATAAATCGGAGGAATGATGGTAACCGATGAATATATATTAAGTTCTGATAACCTGAATGTTTATTATGGTAATTTTCAGGCTCTTGCTAATGTCTCAATTAAAATAAAACCAAACATTGTAACAGCATTAATCGGTCCATCTGGTTGTGGTAAAAGTACCTTGCTTCGATGTTTTAATCGTATGAATGATCTTATACCAATATTCTCATTAGATGGTTCTATCAAATATAAATCTCAGGAGTTGTATGATGATACAACTGACGCTACAAATATTAGATCACAGATAGGAATGGTTTTTCAGAAACCTAATCCATTTCCTAAAAGTATATACGATAATGTAGCTTTTGGTTTGAAAATTAATGGGTATACAGGTAATTATGATGAAGCAATTGAAAATTCATTACGAAGAGCAGCATTGTGGGAAGAAGTTAAAGACAGGCTCAACAAAAGTGCAATTGGTTTATCTGGTGGTCAGCAACAAAGACTTTGTATTGCCCGTGCTCTAGCTGTAAATCCTGAAGTTTTACTTATGGATGAACCTGCTTCTGCATTGGATCCCATAGGGACATTAGCAATTGAAGAATTGATACGTGAGTTAGCAGGAAGCGTCACAATTGTTATTGTAACTCATAATATGCAACAAGCAGCTCGTGTGTCTGATGAAACAGCATTTTTAATGGTAAATGATAATCGGGCTGGATATTTAGTTGAACATGATTATACAGATAAAATATTCACCAACCCATCCGAAGAACGAACAGAGGCTTATATAACTGGCAGATTTAGTTAAATACAGAGTGCTTGCAAAATAATAAAGATACTGATAAAGTCCCTTGAAATATAATTACAGCAAGGCAGGAGGTAATTATGGAAAATAGAATGAGATCAGATTACAGTAAAAACCTACAGGCCTTGCAAGACGGATTATTGATTTTAGGAAGTATGGTTGATAAAGCAATCCATAAATCTATCCAATCTCTTAAAGATAGAAACTTACAATTAGCACAAACAGTAATAGATGAAGATGATCTTATAGATCAAAAACGTTTTGAATTAGAAAATTCTGCAGTTACGTTACTGGCTACTCAATCGCCAATGGCTGCTGATTTACGTCTTATTATTTCAGCATTACATATTGCAGTAGAGCTAGAGCGTATGGGGGATTATGCAGAAGGTATAGCACGCATAAGCCAAACTATTGGGGAACAACCCACTCTAAAACCATTAATTGATTTGCCCAAGATGACAGATTTAGCTACTGCAATGTTACGTAAAAGTTTATTAGCTTATACTTCTAGAGATATGGATTTAGCTATTGAAGTATGCAAGTCAGATGATGCTGTAGATTCGCTTTATGAGGATGTCTATCACGAACTTGTGGGATTTATGATTAAAGATCCAGATACCGTTCAAAGGGCTACATACTTACTGTGGGTATCTCATGATGTAGAACGAATAGCTGATCGTGCTACTAATATAGCCGAAAGAGTAATTTATTTAATTACTGGAGAACTTTCAGAAATAGATATTTCTACTTATTGAACAAAATAATTACTTCTGTACTAGTTACCACTGGTACAAATCCCAAAAATGTGTATAATTGCTGTAGATAAAATAAGAATATTCTGAATTTTACTAAATATTCTTCATGGTAATCGTATAAATATTAATAATATTTAAGGAGGCTTTTATGAACTGGGTAGATTTAGTACTAGCAGTCGTAGGTATTTTTGCTCTCTATCAAGGATACAAAATGGGCTTAGTAGGTGCGTTATGTAACTTAGTGGGACTGTTTGTTGGTATATGGGTAGCTGCCAATTTCAATGACGTAATTATGGGTGCAATTTTGGAGCAAGGCAACATTGGCGTTTCACTTGCTACCTTACTTTCATACATCGTTATCATTGTGGGTGTTTTTATGGGTGCCCAAATTGTCCGAAGGATTATCAAAACAGCAATGAATATTGTTCTACTAGGATGGGTAGATAGTTTAGGGGCAGTTGTTGTAGGTGTTCTATTTGGGATACTTGCATGTGAAGCTGTGATTTTGGGATTTGCAAGAATGGCTAGCGATGCAACATATGAAGAACCAAATCCAGCTACAATTATTTCTGAAATGACAGGTCTAAGAGGAGCAGTTGCCGGTGGGTTAACAGAATCTTCCTTGACACCTTCATTTATTGAAATTGTTGAAGCAATTCCTGCAAGTGCATTTGGAATGATTCCTGGTGACCTTGGTGCAGCTTTAGATGAAGTTGCAGCAGAAATTGAAGCTGTTAATGCATAATATTCATTTGTAGATTTAATATCTATGATAGAAAATAATATTCACATAGGGGGTCTCACATTAAAAGTGTTGTCTGACGGCATACTAGAGTTTGACCCCTGTGTGTTTTTCCCTTCAACTAATGAGGATGATTGGATTCCTCATAAATCCCATTTAAACAGTGATTCAAATGTGGTTTTTGAATTATCGTGCTATTTGATTAAATCTCAGTCCCATACTGTTCTAGTTGATACTGGGATGGGACCAAATCCCAATATAGAAGATCCAAATTTCCCAGAATTAAGTAATGCTTGGGGTATTTTTGATAAATCTTTATCTAAAAATCATATTGATCCCAGTGATATAGATCATGTTGTATTTACACACGCTCATCGTGACCATATTGGATGGGCTACCGTGGGTTCTGGTGATGATATTACCCCTATGTTTCCTAATGCAACCTATTGGTTAAATGAAAAGGATTGGCAAGCAACTTATGACAAAACCATATCAAATAGATTCCCCAATGCTTCGACTAAATTATGGCCTTTGAAAGATTTTGAACAATTAAACTTCTATGATGAAAAAACAGAGATAATCCCAGAGATAAAGCTGATTCCATCTCCAGGCCATTCTCCAGGTCATTATTGTATTCTAATTCAGTCCGAAGGGAAGGGCCTGTTAATACCTGGAGATCTACTTCACAATATTGCTCAGTTTGAGCATTTTGACTGGATTTCAAGAGCTGATATAGAACCTAATGCTACTATAAAATCACGAAAAACTATTTTTGAATTGATAGTGACTAATCAACTTATTGTAGCTGGGAGTCATTTTGCCACCGGGTTTGGTACTTTAGATTATATAGACGGTCTATATAGATGGAGGGTGATTAAACTTTAAGGGAGTCGCATTAGTAAGTTGTCTAATGTGATTCTCGTATTGCCATTATTGCGTAGATTATTAGAAGCTTTATCAATTATTTTTATAGACTCTATAATTTTTTTAAGTTCAAATTCGTTTTCTAATTCAGTTAATTCTTTTTCATAATCGATATTAACTATTAATTCATCAGAATTGGTTTTTAATAACATAACATCTCTTAGATAGCTTAACCACGTTTCTAGTGTGGTATATATGCTATCCTTACTTTTATTAATATTATTACTCAATTGCTGTGATAATAGAAAGCGGTCAGCCATATCGCCATTGATTATTTGGTTAAATAAAGAGATATCATGATTTCTTGTTTGTAAGAAATTTGTATCTGTATATGCTGTTATAGCCCATCCGAGACGACCTTTTGAAAGTTTTGAAATTAATTTAGTTTCCCTTGTGGCTTCATCATTTGAAATATCAAAATATTTAACTAAGTACTGATATATTTTTTCACTTGATAAAGGGTAGAGTTCTAGTTTTTGACACCTTGAAGGAATTGTAGTTAGTAAATATTTTTCATCGGTTGCACAGATTATAAATGTTACATTATTTGGGGGCTCTTCTAATATTTTGAGTAGTGCATTACTAGCTTCTATTGTAAGGTCTTCTCCTTTAAGAAGTATGAAAGTTTTGGAAGTAGAAAGAAACGGGCTTAAAGAAACTTGTTCTTGTATCTCTCGTATTTCTCCAATTGTGTTCCCAACTAATATGACATCTGGGTGAGTACTGTCTTTAATCCTTATGCATTGGTCACATGTTTGGCATGGTTTTTTTTCTTCTAGGCAGTGTAAAAACTTGGTTATTTCCAAAGACAATGTGGTTTTGCCGATATGTTCAGGCCCTAGTAATAGGTAGGCATGATTAATACGAGTCTTACTCATACTATTTTGAATTAGATTATATATGTGTTCTTGTCCAACAAAGTTCCACATGTGATTTATCAAAAAACTTCTAAAGATAATATATCATCATACGTTTCACGTTTTCTTATGATTTCTGATTTTCCATCTTGAACGAGGATTACTGCAGGTTTTAAATTCATATTGTAATTACTGGACATAGGAATACAGTATGCACCGCTTGCTGGTATACAAATTAAATCATTTTTCTCAATGTGTGGTAGATTAATATCTTTTATTAATATGTCTCCTGACTCACAATATTTGCCTGCTATAGTTACTATTTCTGTGTTTTCTTGATCAATTTTATTCAAAACTACGGCTTCATATTCTGATTCATATAAAGCAGGTCTGATATTATCCCCCATTCCTCCATCAACACTGACATATTTTCGTATATTGGGTATATCTTTTATTGAACCAACTCGATATATAGCAACTCCAGAAGGACCTGCGATAGCCCTACCTGGTTCGATTATTAATTTTGGTAATTCAATATTATTTGATGCACATGCATTTTTTAGTGCATTGGTAATAATTTCTGCGTATTCTTTCACGCTAGGTGGATTTTCATTTTGCGTGTATGCAATGGCAAAACCGCCGCCGATACTAATTTCTGATAATTTAAAATTATACCTATTTGCCATATTCACAGCGAAATTCACAGAAATATCCATCGCGTCGTTGTATGGTTCTATTTCAAAAATTTGAGAACCTATGTGGCAATGTATTCCTAGAAGATCTAAACCATCTATTTCGAGACATTTTTTTATAGCTTTTTCCGCATCTCCAGTTTCAATAGCGAAGCCAAATTTACTATCCAATATACCTGTCGATATATAACTATGAGTATGTGGGTCAACACCAGGTGATATTCTAATCAAAGCCTTAATTGAGCAATTCTTACTCTTAATGATATTAGAAAGGTTTTCAATTTCGTCAAAGTTATCAATAATTATCCGACCGATATTGTTACTGATTACATATTCTAATTCCTCAGGTGATTTATTATTGCCATGCAGATGGATTTTCCCAGGATCCATACCGCCTTGTTTCGCTGCTATAAATTCACCTAAAGAAACTACATCCATACCCATGCCTTCTTCTGAAAGAATTGAAGTTAATTTTTGATTAATAAATGCTTTGGAAGCATATGCCACATGTGTTTCTGGATATCTTGATCTAAATTCATGAATGAATGTTTTGCATCGTTCTCGAATTGTATTGTCATCAAAGACATATAAAGGAGTTCCATAAGTATTTGCTAATTCAATTAAACTACATCCGCCTATAGTCATATCTTTACTAGGAACTACTTTAGTTGTATTTGGGAATATTTTTTCAATTTCTTTTGTAAACATAGTATTGTGATCCTTATTACTGTTCAGGTGTTATTTATACATATATATTGTAACTGATTGAATATATCATGTTAATATCTGTAGTAAAAAAACTCTTTGAATTGTCGCAGATTGTATAGGAATGTGTTTTTGTTATAATGCATTCAATTAATTTTATATATAGAAAAAAGAATTTCTTAATAATGAAACGTTTAGTTGTAAAAGTTGGTACCAATCTTATCACTGATAAGTCAGGTAAATTAAATATAAAAGTTATGGAATCCATTGTTTCACAAATTTGCCATTTGCATAAACTTGGATATCAGATACTATTGGTGAGTTCAGGAGCAGTTGCAGCTGGGAAAGAAGCATTGGAAAATCCAATTCAAAGAAAAGATGTGCCTTTCAGGCAAATTCTTGCTTCTATAGGTCAAAGTCGTTTAATGAATATTTATCAACAACTATTTGCAGAATATAATGTGATTGTTTCTCAGGCTTTATTAACACGCAAAGATATAGACGATAGAATTGGATATTTAAATATTAGAGATACTTTATTGGGGTTAATTGATCATAATGTAGTTCCAATAATTAACGAAAATGATGTTGTTAATACAGAAGAATTGGGAGAAATAATTTTTGGCGATAATGATACTCTTTCAGCTTTGGTTTCAAATTTGATCGATGCAGATTCATTAATATTGCTTTCTGATATTGATGGACTATATACCGCGGATCCGATAAACAACAAAGACGCAAAATTAATTAAACATGTAGATTTTAACGACTTCCAAATAGATGAATATGTAAAAGATGAAACAATACATGAGATGAGTAGAGGTGGAATGGTTGCGAAGATAGAAGCTGCTAAATTAGCAACTACTTGGGGGTCAACTGTATATATAGATTCTGGGTATAAAAAAACAGTATTAGTAGATATTATAAACAATAAACAAGAAGGTACAGTATTTGTATCATCAGGAGATAAAATAGAATCCAGAAGGCGTTGGTTATTAAGCGGACTAACACATAATGGGAAAGTGGAAATAGACTCAGGAGCAGTTGTGGCTTTAAAGACAAAAAATGGCAGCTTACTTCCTGCTGGAATAATAAAAATAGAAGGTCAGTTTGAAAAAGGAGATATAGTATATATTATAGATTCTTTGGGGAATATTATTGGATGCGGGGTCTCAAATTATTCTTCGGTAGATGTCAATCAAATAAAAGGTATGAATTCAAAAGATATAAAAAATCAATTTAATGAATTTACACATGATGAAATAATTCATCGAAATAATTTAGTAATACTATAAAAAGGGATAAACATGAGTATAAATTTTAACGAAATTTGTATATCTGCAAAAAAAGCTGCAAGAGAATTTTCATTACTTGATGCTAAGCAAAGAAATCAAATATTGCTTCGTATCGCTTCAAGAATATTAGAATCCAAAAATGAAATACTAGATGCAAATAAAATTGATTATGATAATGCTAAAGAAAGTGGTGCAGATCATCATATCTTAGATCGATTATATTTAAATGAAGAAAGAATAGATGCAATAGTTGATGGGGTTTATCAGGTAGTTGAATTAGAGGATCCACTGGATATTGAATATGATAATTCTGTTAGACCAAATGGTTTAAACGTTAGTAAAATATCAGTACCTCTTGGTGTAATTGGAGCTATTTATGAAAGTAGACCAAATGTCACACTTGATATAGTGGCTTTGTGTGTGAAATCAGGAAATGTCAGTATACTAAAGGGGGGGTCTGATACACTTAGTAGCAATAATGCGATTGTATCTTCTATTCATAGAGCTTTTGGCGATTTGAAACTTAATCCAGATATTGTGCAATTTATAAATAGTTCCGATCGTAAATACGTAGATTTGATGCTGAATGCCGTTGGTTATATTGATTTGATTATTCCCAGAGGTGGATCTCAGTTAGTTAATATGGTTCGAGAGAAATCAAGAGTACCTGCTATTACGGGCGGTATAGGAGTTTGTCATGTCTATGTTGATGAAAGTGCAGATATAGATAAAGCTGTTGAAATAATTTACAATTCCAAGGTTCAAAGACCAAGCGTTTGTAATGCACTCGATACAGTAATTTTTAACCAAAATATAAATAAGGATATAATCCTCAATACTGTAAAAAAATTAGTTGAGTCAAAGGTCGAAATCCGCGCAGATGATCAAAGTTATGAAATTCTTTCCTCATTAAACAAAGATTATCCTAATAGTATTTATGTGGCAACTGATGAAGATTGGGGGCAAGAATTTTTATCACTCAAATTGTCAGTAAGAATGACTGACTCGTTAGAAAATGCAATTGAATATATAAATAATTATGGCGGGCATTCAGAGGCAATTATTTCTGAAAACCAAGATAATACGGCACGATTTTTAAAAGCTATTGATTCTTCAGCAGTTTTTGTGAATGCTAGTACTCGATTTAATGATGGTGGGGAGCTTGGTTTAGGAGCGGAAGTAGCTATTAGCACATCTAAAATTCATGCTAGGGGACCAATGGGAATAAAAGACCTCACTAGTTACAAGTGGATTATTATTGGTGAAGGACAAACCCGGAATTAAATTTGTTCTATAAACCTGTTGGTGCGGCTGGCGGAAAGTATTCTTGTACTGGAATCTCAATCACACTTGGCATTCCTGATTTTATAGCCTCATTTACTGCATCACTTATTTGATCAGGTTTTTCTATATAAAAACCTTTTGCTCCAAATACTTCTGCTAGTTTATCAAATCTTGGGTTCGTGAGATTTACTCCTACGTAATGCTCTTCATGAAGGTTTTTTTGCTGTGATTTTTCAGCACCCATACAATTATTATTTAATACAATACTTACTAAAGGGATATTATGTCGTACAGCTGTGTTAATTTCACCACAAGTGTATAAAAATCCCCCATCACCATGGATTGAAATTGCAGTTTTGTTGGGACGTCCTAATTTTGTACCAAGACCTACACTGTATCCCATTCCCAATGCACCTTGCCCAACATAATTGAACATAGTTCTAGGGTGTTCAAATTTGAGCCTGTCATAAGATAAACCAGGAGCTACGCCTGCATCTATAGTAATCATTGCGTCTTCAGGGAAAATTTTATTGAATTCTGGAAAAACTTGTTGGGGCATAATTGGGGTTTCTGATATATTTTCCTCTTCCTTTAGTCTGTTTAACCTAGATTGTGCCAAGTTTGTGAAAGTTTGCTTCCATTCCGGAAGACTATTTCCTTGAGGAGATATGGATGAGATGTGTTTAATAAGTTGCTGACCAATTGCAGCTGCATCTCCTACTATACCTACTGCTACTGGATAATTTCTTCCAATCTCAATAGGGTCTATATCAATTTGGATTATTTTAGTTGATGGGTTAATGATACTATAATCCCAAGCAGTAGATGCTTGATTTATTCTTGTTCCTAGGGCCAGAATAACATCTGCTTTATTCATTGCTTCATGAGCCTCTCCAGAACCTCTAGCTCCAGGAGGACCCACATAATTTGGATGGCTATTGGGGACTGCGTCGTGATGTCCATATGATGGTACAATCGCCATATCAAGTAACTCTGCTAATGCTACAGCTTCCTTAGACGCTTCAGAATCTAATACTCCACCACCCGCAAGCAATAGTGGGGATTTAGCATTTAACAACAATTGTGAAGCTAACTGGATTGATTGTTCATCTCCTTGAGTACGACTAATTGACCTATATGAATCTGGTTTTAAAAAATCATCTGAAATCATTTCTTTATCTAAAAGGTCTCTAGGTATATCAAGTAAAACAGGACCTTGTTTACCAGAAAGAGCTGTTCTGAATGAATCTCGAATGAGCGACGGTACCCTAGCTGTAGTATTAGCCTGTACTGCAATTTTTGTGAGAGGTTTTAATATATTTACTAAATCGAATGCTTGAGAGCCGTCTCTTCCAATATATTCCATAGCTGTATCACCAGATATTATTACTACAGGGGCTCGACCTTTATAAGCTAGAGATATTCCTCCAGCCAAATTAATTGTTCCAGCGCCAGAAGTTGTCATACACACAGATGGTTTTCCTGTAACTTTAGAAAAACCATATGCCATCAGAGCGGCACCTTCTTCATGTCTAGTGTCAATAAATTTAATATCTTCTCTACCATAAGTTTCAGTTACCATACTATTTGTGGTAAGGCCAGTTACACCAAATAAGTATTCAACTTGTTCAGCTCTTAATAACTCTATCACTGCTCGACCGGCCTTCATGTTTTCCATACTTAATTCTCCACTCTTTTTTAACTAAGATTTTCTTTGCAAAACTTTCTGTACAGCGTTTTCAATACTTGCTGCAGTTAAGTTGTATTTTTGTAAAAGTTCGGAGGATTCTCCTGATTCTCCATAGCTTGTTAGAGCAACAGGCTCGATTGGTATTGGATAGTTAGAAGTAATTAGTTGTGACACGAGGCTATTTAATCCTCCACGTATATAATGTTCTTCTGCGGTAACAAAAGCTCCTGTTTTGTGAGCTTGATTTAAAATAGTATTAGTATCAAGCGGGGACAAATTTGACAGATTAATTACAGAGCAGTCTATACCAGATCTCAGTAAATTATCTTTTGCTTCTAATGCAGCAGAAACCATTATGCCACATGCAAGTATTGTTGCATCCTTACCATCATGTAAAATTTCTGCTTTTCCTAATTCAAATTTGTAATTATCATCGTGGATTATCGGTGATGATGCTCTAGATGTACGAATATAAAAGGGGCCAGGAGTTTCTATAGCAGTTTTTATTGCCTGTGCTGCTTCAGGGCCGTCAGAGGGTATAATTACATTGAACCCAGGTAGAGTACACATTAAACCTATATCCTCGATAGATTGTGCAGAACTTCCATCTTCTCCCACAGTTAGACCCGCATGGCTACATACAATTTTTACATTTGCGTGTGGCTGGGCAATTTGCATTCTAATTTGATCAAATGGTCTGCCAGTGCCAAAAACTGCAAAAGTGGTAGCAACAGCTATTTTCCCACAGGAAGCAAGTCCTGCTGCAACACTCATAATGTTTTGTTCAGCGGGACCAAAATCAAAAAAACGGTCAGGAAATTCATGGCCAAATAGATGAGCAAATGTTGAAACATTTAAATCCCCTCCGACAACAACAATATCGTTATTTTTGTGGCCTAGTTCGAGTAATGCTTTACCAAATGCTTCTCTTGTTGCAATTGACTCCATAATATCCCCTTAATAATTTTCAGATAATTTTGATAGTAATGAGTCTGAAATATTCATTTGTTTACCAGCTTCTAAAACTGATTTTTTTGAAAATTTGAGTTCGTGTAGAGCATCTATTAATTGTTCAACAGATGGGGCTTTACCATGGAACCCAGGATTATTTTCCATAAAACTTACACCTTTACCTTTGACTGTGTCGGCGATTATTACAGTTGGCTTATTAGTGTCAGAAATAGCTTTTTTAAAACTCGATTCTAGTGATTTAGTACTATGTCCATTACATCTAATTACACTCCAGCCAAATGAACTCCATTTATTTCCGAGAGGTTCTAATGAAGAAACTTCATCTGTAAATCTATCATTTTGTATTTTATTTCTATCTACAATTGCTGTGAGTTTAGATAGGTTGTAATGTGATGCAGACATTGCTGCTTCCCAAATTTGCCCTTCTTCACATTCGCCGTCGCCTAATAATACATATGTGTTGTATTTTAGATTGTCAATTTTTTCGGCTAATGCTATCCCTACACCGAATGACAACCCTTGTCCAAGAGATCCGGCAGACATTTCGACTCCTGGTGTACCAATATGCGTATGGCCTTGTAAATGACTTCCTAATTTTCTAAAACCGCCCAAATCACTTCTAGGGAAAAAACCTTTGTTTGAGAGAACTGCATACATGCCAGGGCTTGCATGTCCTTTACTTAATATAAACCGATCTCTATTTTTATCATTTGGGTTTCTTGGATCAATATTAAGTATTGAATTATACAAGGTAATCAGGATTTCTAATTCTGAAAGAGAACCTCCTGCATGGCCGCTATTAACGTTGGTTATCATCATTAATATGTCGCGCCGCAAATTTGAGGATACTTTTTTTAAATCAACATTTTGGTTATTGTTATTTGTCATGGAATGTTGCTCCTTACATCAGCCCAGATATTATAACAATCATTTTTTTAATGTTCTACTAATTATGTTGTAAATTTAATGATTTATAGTTTACTATTAGCGCCAAAGTTTATACTTATTGAGATGAATGTGATTTGAATTTTCATAAAAATATCTTTTATGGTTGGTACGTTGCATTTGCAGCTTTTCTACTCGGAAGTCTTTCATATGGTTTTGGAGTTGTAAGTTTTGGCGTGTTTTTAGGCGCGATGACAACAAGTTTGGGATGGAGCTCTGGATTACTTTCTGGTATATATGTTGCTGGTAGGTTATTAGGTTTATTAGTTAATCCAATTGTTGGTTTTACTCTAGATAAACATGGCCCCAAAAAAATCATATTTTTAGGAGTTATTTTAGTATTTTTAGGTTCAATATTTGTATTTTATACTACGAACTTCTGGTTTTTTTTCATTATTTATTCATTATTTATTAGCGTGGGTTTTATTTGCTTGGGGCATACTGTTTCTGACAGTACTGTTTCTAAATGGTTTATAACAAAACGTAACAGAGCTATGGCTATTTCTACTATGGGTTTATCGTTTGGTGGAATCGTAATACCTATACCTGTTTCACTTGTTATAGAACAATATGGTTGGCAGTCTGGATGGTTAGTAGTTGGTGTTAGTGTTTTAATCTTAGGTTCTTTTGCAGGATTCATTATGTATAAGGACCCTGAATCTATTGGTCTTTTACCTGACGGTAAAAATGCTAATTCTTTAAAAAACACACAAGATAACACAGGTATCTCTGAAGAAATAAACTTTTCATTAACTGATTCAGCTAAACATCGTGCCTTTTGGTATATTGCAATCGGTACTACTTTAGCTGGAACTGCTATTAATGGAGTAAATATCCATTTAATCTCTTATTTATATCATTTTGGTTTAACATTAAGTCAGTCTGCGATATTACTCAGTTCATTATATTTTATATCAACTATAGCTAAGCCAATGTGGGCTGTAATAAATGAAAAACTACCTACTAGATATTGTTTATCATTATGTTATTTAGGTGGAGGTATTGGTCTTTTATTATTATTAATAGCTAATACAATTGCAGGTATAATTGTATTTGTTTTTGTTTATGGTTTAACTAGAGGTGCGCAATCATTTATGTCTGCTCTAATTTGGCCAGATTATTTTGGAAGAGAACATATAGGTTCAATTAGAGGGACTGTTACAAGTATGGGAATAATAGCATCGGCTGGAGGGCCTTTGTTGGCAGGAGTGTTATTTGATGTTTTCGGGTCTTATAATATTCCGTTTCTAATATTTGTTATATTTTTTTTCATCTCAAGTTTTTTTATATTAATAGCTAAAAAGCCAACTATTTAGGGATGATAATGAATTCTTCAATTATTGTAGATAGCCATACACATATTCTTCCATCATATGTTGATACCAAAAGAGAAAGATTTTTAGATACAGACAAGACTTTTAAGGAGTTGTTCAGTAATGGCGAAAAAATTGCCAAGGTCGAAGAATTAATAAATAGTATGGATCAAAATAATATTGATACCTCTATAGTGCTCGGTTTTGGATGGAATGACATTGAACTTGCTCGTCGTTGTAATGAATATATAATCGAATCATATATTAAATACCCTAAGAGAATTATACCATTTTGTTCTGTAAATCCTAATTGGGGAGACTATGCTATAGATCAAATATCTGAATATTTACCATATGGTTTAGCAGGTATTGGAGAATTGCATCCATCCTCACAAGAATTTAATTTGGATGATCCTAAATTAGCTCCTTTTTGGGATACATTAATCAAATATAAATTGCCATTAACATTGCATGCATCTGAACCTGTTGGCCATAGTTACACAGGTAAAGGAGACGTTTCTCTGTTGAAATTAACGGATTTTATCACAAATAATCCACAGTTAAAAATTATATGCGCTCATTGGGGAGGAGGGTTGTTATTTTATAATTTGATGCCAGAAATCCATTCAATTTTAACGAATACTTATTTCGATACTGCTACTTCAAATTATTTGTATGATGATTCTATTTTTTCTATAGGGCCACAATTAATAACACCAGATAAGATTATTTTTGGATCAGATTATCCTATTATTACCCAAAAGAAAGTTTTAAAAAGTTTGGTTTCGAAAATTAAAGATAAGACCATACAAGAGAATATATTAGGAAGAAATATAAAAAATATACTGAAAAACATAAATAAGATATAAGATATATCTATAAAAACCAATCAAAATTTCGATTAATGTTGGTAATGTTCTACTATTTTTAGTAAAATCGTTGACTTTTTGTAGACTATCAACTACTATTTGTTTAATGTAGATATTTGTCTGCAGCTAGATGAGTGTGGAGGAAAAATTATGTTAAACACAGAAGCACAACCTTTCCCTAAGTGTCCTCAATGTGATGGAGTATTAGTACCATTATCTGACTTTGGTAGCCAAGGGGCTTCAATACTGTATAAAGCATGGGTTTGTACATCAGTTCCAAATTGCAATATGAATATTAAGATTAGGAATGGCGATGTTATAATTAATGAGCCAATAATGGATGGTTCTGGATACGCCCCACGAGCTAGATAAAATTATCATATCTATTAATTAATACTGTATAATTACAGTATGAATTCTTTATTTAATTTTGCCAGCAGATATAAATCTCGTAGTATATTGTTATATACTTTGTTATTTATGGGTTTATTTTTGGTTTTTATTACAATTGTTTTTTTGATTTATCGTTCTCAAGCAAGTATTCAATTGTCCAAATTAAATTACGATACTACAATTTCTGAAAATAATTTATCAAATACAACTCCTTCTGAAGTAACAACTAAAAACCCGGTAACTACTTTGCCTATCGATCCTAATGGATTACCAGAATCTAATTCTCTTATTCAGTATAACTCTCCCTCGCAATATAGTATGTTTCCTTCAAAAGCTTCTCCAACCAATTGGGATTTATACTTGGGAAAAGAAGCATTATCTCTTCCGAAAGATAATATTGATTTGGAATATTATGATAAATGGACTTCATTTTATCTAGACAAAAAATTTCTTGTTGACGGGATATCGAAATTGAACAAAATTTATATTCCATCTATATCTGTTGATTCACCTCTTGAAGGGTTGGAAATAAAGGATGTTGGTAATTCTAAGGAGTATGAAACTCCAGATAAAATTGTTGGTTATATTCCTTCAACAATACAATCGGACAAAAAGAATATATGGTTTTTTGGTCATTTGGAAAGCCCTTTACATAGAGAAGGGTCTGTATTTAATAAACTTCCTGAAATACCAGATCTATTAAGAGCTGGTGAAGATGTATTTGTATATTTTGATGACGAATTCTTTATGTATAAATATAAAGTAATTTCTTCTTTAGTTATCCACGAAGATGAGTTGAATTTATATGACTCAGATAGATATTCGTTGACTTTAGTAACATGTGTTCCTAAATGGGTATATGACCATAGATTAGTTCTAACTGCAGAATTATATTCATATGCTGTAAAATGATATTTATTTTCTTAACTTGACACTCTATATATCTAAACCTATACTTCAGATAAAATTGAATAACTAAATGCAATGAAGAGGATTAGTACATTTTTGGCTAGGTACAGAGAGCTGGAGTTGCTGAGAACCAGCACCAAAAGCGAGGATGGAATGGACCTTGGAGCAGTACTTCAGAACATTACAGTATGAAGTATCGGTTAAGCACCGTTATAAGCTTGATTAATCTGATTGATCAATGAGTGGCTATATAAGCAATTAGGGTGGCAACGCGGTTTCCCGTCCCTTGTAAAGGGGATGGGATTTTTTTATGAAAGAGAGAATATGAAAAAGAGAATTTTAACTGGTATAAGACCAACAGGAAAGTTACATTTAGGACATTATGTGGGAGCCTTGGAAAATTGGATTCGCCTTCAAGAAGAGTACGATTGTTTTTTTCTCATCGCTGATTATCAAGCATTAGGTGACCATATTGATGAAATGGAGAACATAAAAATAGCAGTTCGCGACGTAGTTTTAGACTGGTTAAGTGTAGGTCTAGATCCAATCAAATCTACATTTGTTGTACAAAGTTATGTTCCGGAGCACGCTGAACTTGCTATGCTTCTTTCAATGCTGACCCCATTAGGAATGCTGGAACGAAACCCCACATTAAAATCAGAAAGAGAAAGAATATCAAATACAAGCTTATCAGTTGGGTTTTATACTTACCCAGTAAGTCAAGTTGCTGATATTCTTCTTCCTAAAGCTGATTTGGTCCCAGTTGGAGAAGATCAGTTGCCACATATTGAAATGACGAGAGAGATTGCTAGAAGGTTTAATAATAGATATGGAAATGTTTTTCCTGAGCCTGATAGTTTAGTTGGGCGAGTATCTCGTTTGTTGGGCACAGACGGACAATCTAAAATGAGTAAAAGTATAGGAAATGTTATTTATTTATCTGACGATCCTGATACTGTAAGTAAAAAAATTATGTCTATGTATACTGATCCTACTAGATTAAGAGCCACTGATCCAGGTCATGTTGAAGGGAATCCTGTCTTTCAATATCATGATGCTTTTAATACTGATACAGCAGAAGTTAATGATCTTAAGGATCGTTATTTACAAGGTAAAGTGGGAGATGTTGAAGTTAAACAAAAACTCATATTGGCGATTAACAAATTTCTAGATCCAATAAGAGAAAGACGCTCCAAGTATGAAAATGATATAAATTTTGTTGATGAATGTATCAATGAGGGTTCAGCAAAAGGTAAAATAACTGCTGCAAAAACTATGTCGGAAGTTCGAGAAAAAATGGGTTTAAATTATGTATCATCCAACAATTGAAAGTGTAAAAAATATAGCAAATCAAGGTTATAATTTGATTCCGATATATCGTGAAATCAATGCTGATCTTGATACTCCGGTTTCTGTATATTTAAAAATTGCAAGAGATAAATATTCCTTTTTATTAGAAAGTGTTGAAGGTGGGGAACGACAAGCTCGTTTTAGTTTTATTGGTTGTGACCCATACAAAGTTATTGAAACAGGGAAGGGAACAGATAATGGCGAAGTTGACCCTTTAAATTTGATTGAATCTGAATTAGGGCAATATAATGCCTATCCATCAGAAGATTTACCTCGATTTTTAGGCGGGGCAGTTGGTTACTTGTCTTATGATACTATACGTTATTTTGAACCAAGAATTAATTTGCCAGATTTCGATCCCATTGGTATACCTGAGTCAATATTGCTGTTAACAGATACTGTTATTGTTTTTGACCATATAAGACATGTTATTAAAGTTGTTTCACATGTTAGAACTGAAGGGGATATTCAAGAAAATTATAATGAAGCTGTAAACAAAATTGAAGTAATTATAAAAGATTTGTCTAAGTCGCTATCAGTTTATAATGATAATCATGATAAAAATCTTCAATTTGTCTCAGAAACAAAAGTTAATTTTGAATTACCAGAATATTCTAAAATTATTGAAAAATGTAGAGATTATATTATAGCTGGCGATGTGATTCAGGTTGTAGTTTCTAAAAGGACTTCCAAAACAACACAAGCTCATCCTTTCAATATTTATCGATCATTGCGAAAATTAAATCCTTCACCATATATGTATTATCTTAATTTCGGTGAATTCAATATAATTGGAGCCTCCCCAGAGGCTTTAGTTAGAGTAGAAGATAGATATATCTATAGTTACCCATTAGCTGGAACAAGCCCTCGAGGTGATACGAAGGAACAAGACAATGAATTAGAAAAGAAGCTATTAGCAGATCAAAAAGAGAGAGCTGAACATATTATGTTAGTAGATTTAGCTCGTAACGATGTTGGAAGAGTAGCCCAAACAGGTTCTGTAGAGGTAGTAGACTTGATGAGAATAGTTAAATATTCTCATGTTATGCATATTGAATCAGAAGTTAGAGGAATATTAAGAGACGATTGTACGATTTATGATGCTCTTCGGTCTTGTCTCCCTGCGGGAACACTATCTGGAGCCCCCAAAGTTAGGGCAATGGAAATTATATATGAAATGGAAAATGCAAAACGTGGCCCATATGGTGGGGCAATTGGATATTTTAGTTTTAATGGGAATATGGATACTGCAATACCAATTCGAACAATAGTATATAAGGATAATACTGCATATATCCAAGCTGGTGGTGGAATAGTTTTTGATAGTGAACCTGAATCAGAATATCAAGAAACTATCAATAAAGCCTCTGCCCCCTTAAGAGCAATTGAACACGCTGATGAATTTGATCAATATACAAATTAATTATCCATTGTTGGAGATATAAATCATGATAGCTTTAATTGATAACTATGATAGCTTTACATACAACTTATACCAATACATATTGGAGATAAGGCCTGATGTTCAAGTTTTCAGAAATGATAAAGTTTCTTTAGAAGATATAATTGAATTAGATCCTTCTCATCTCATCATATCTCCTGGCCCATGTACCCCGTTAGAAGCAGGTGTTTCTGTGGATATTATACAAGAATTATCACAACATATTCCTACCCTTGGTGTATGTTTAGGACATCAATGTATCGGTCATGTATTTGGGGCCAAGGTGTCTTATGCCGGAGAAATAAAACATGGTAAAACTTCTGCAATTCACCATGATGGAAATGGTCTTTTTAATGGCATTCCTTCACCTTTTCAAGGAATAAGATACCATTCACTTGCTGTGGAAAAAGATACAATACCAGAAGAATTAGTCGTTACTGCTTGGACAGAGAATGATTTAGTTATGGGGTTACGCCACAAAAAATATCCTATTGAAGGAGTGCAGTTTCATCCAGAATCAATAATGACTGAATATGGTAAACAGATCATAAATAATTTTTTTGAAAAATATAAATGATTTAGTTAATGGAGAATAAATATGTTGAATAATAGTATAGAAAAACTCATCCTAGGCAAAGATTTAAGTATTGAAGAATCTAAAACTAGCATGGATTTTATAATGGATGGGCAGGCTACTTCATCTCAAATCGCTGCTTTTTTAGTTTCTCTTAGAATCAAAGGGGAAACTGTAGAAGAAATAACAGGGATGGCTACATCTATGCGTAATAATTCTTTAACAGTTCCAAATTCATCTTATTTAGTTGACACCTGTGGAACTGGAGGTGATGGATTTGGTACAATTAATGCTTCAACTATTTCGGCGATAATAGCTGCATCTGGAGGGGTTAAAGTAGCGAAACATGGTAATAGAGCCGCTTCTAGTAAAAGTGGTAGCGCAGATGTTTTAGAAGGTCTCGGTGTAGTTATTGATTTGTCTCCTGATTTAGTAGCACGATCAATAGAAAAAACAAACTTTGGATTTATGTTTGCTCAAACTTTTCATCCTGCAATGAGACATGTTGGTCCAACTAGAAGAGAACTCGGTATAAGAACAGTGTTTAATTTTTTGGGGCCATTAACTAATCCTGCAAAAGCAAATGCTCAAGTCCTTGGGGTTTCTGATCCATCGATTGGAGTTAAAATGGCAAATGTACTCAAATCCTTTAATATTGAACACGCTTTAATAGTCCATGGTTTAGAGGGTTTAGATGAAATTTCTGTGTGTGGGCCTACTCAAATTTGGGAAGTTACAAAAGAAGGAATAAAAGATTATCAAGTTACTCCCGAAGAATTTGGAATGAAACGATACGACATTAAAGACCTTTTAGGGGGGGAAATTAATGACAATGTAAACATGTTTCGAGAAATAATTCAAGGCAATGGATCAGCTGTGGACTTTGTAGTTTTAAATGCTGCTTCAGTTTTATATGTTGGTAATAAAGTCGAATCTATTTCTGAAGGTGTTAACTTAGCCAGAGAGTTAATCGTAGACGGATTGGTAGTTTCAAAATTGGAAGAGATAATAGAAACAACTCAAAGTTTAAAATCTTTATAGGGATAGATGATGGAAAAACCTTCTATATTAGAGAATATTATATTAGCCAAGGAAAAATATTTAGATAATCAGAAGCAAATTACTCCCATTGAATTGCTAATTCGAGATATTGAGCAAAATAATATCCCCAAAAACTTTTCAGGTTCACTTATGGGTGATAGTGTTATGCTTATTGCAGAAATGAAGAAAGCTTCACCTTCAAAAGGGATTATTTCTGAAAAATATGATCCTAAAGAAATAGCATTAAAATATTCAGAAGCTAATGTGGCAGCTATATCCATTTTAACAGATATAGATTTTTTTCAAGGGGATATTTCTCATCTTTCTGATGTTAGCTCTCTGCTAAAAACAACTAGTATTCCAATATTCCGCAAAGATTTTATCATCGACGAATATCAGATTTACGAATCTAGAAAGCATGGTGCTGACTCTTTGTTACTAATGGTGTCTGTTTTGGACCCATTCAAGTTGAAGGAATTAATTGAATTATGCAATCAATTATGGATACAGCCTCTAGTGGAAATTCATAATAAAGAAGAATTACAAATAGCTTTAGACTCAGGTGCAGATATTATAGGTATAAATCATAGAAATCTACATGATTTTTCAATGGATATGAATTTAGTTGAAAAATTAATGCCAAAAATCCCTAACGGGAAAATTGTAATTGCGGAGAGTGGTATTGATTCTTATGAGGATATTAAAAGAATGAAAAGTTTAGGTGTAAATGCTGTTTTAGTAGGGGAATCTATTATGCGTGCTAAAAATATAAGTATGAAGATTAATGAAATGATGGGAATAAATGAAAGTTAAAATTTGCGGTGTAAGAGATGTAAAATCTGCTTTAGTTTGCGAAAGTTTCTCTGCTGATTTTATTGGCCTGAATTTTGTTCCTAATGTACATAGAGAAATTGATATTGCATCAGCAATTGAAATTTCAAATTCTATGACCTTCATAAATAAAGTGGGAGTATTTGCTGACCAACCTATAGAGTACGTTATATCCATAATTAATCAATGTGGTTTAGATTATGCTCAATTAAGTGGTAATGAAAGCCTAGAATATTGTATGCAGGTGGGGCTACCAATTATCAAATCACTTAAAATAGATACAAATTCAAATATTAAAACTATTAAGAGAAAGATTTTTCCAATAATAGATAGTTTAATAAACAACAATGTGATACCGCTTATAGAATCATCTGTTCCTGGTTTTTATGGGGGGACTGGTACACAAATATCTTTAGATATTGCTAAAGAAATTGCAGAAAACTTTGATATAATTCTTGCTGGTGGATTAACACCATTAAATGTCAAAAGTATGGTAGATTATATTAACCCTTGGGGTGTGGATGTTGCTAGTGGTGTCGAATCTGAGAAAAAGCAAACTCCAGATAAAATTATACAATTTATTTCAAATGCAAAGAATGGTGATAATGAATAAGGATTCTAAAATATTATGGCCAAATGATAAAGGTAGGTTTGGAGAGTTTGGAGGTAGATATGTACCTGAAACACTTATTCCAGCTCTTGATGAATTACTTGAATCATATGAAAAAATTAAAACAGATAAGGGTTTTATCAAAGAGTTTTCTACATTATTAGAATATTTTGTTGGTCGACCAACTCCTTTGTATTTTGCTGAAAATCTAACCAAATATTTTAAAGGACCAAAAATATATCTAAAAAGAGAAGATCTATCTCATACTGGCGCCCATAAAATCAACAATGCAATAGGTCAGGCACTTCTAGCAAAAAAAATGGGAAAAACTCGTATAATCGCTGAGACTGGGGCTGGTCAACACGGAGTCGCAACAGCTACTGTTTGTGCGAAATTAGGTTTAGAATGCCATGTTTACATGGGATCTATAGATATTGAAAGGCAAAATCCAAATGTTCGTAGAATGGAATTATTAGGGGCAAATATTATTTCAGTCAGTAGTGGAACCAAAACCCTCAAAGACGCTATAAATGAAGCAATACGAGATTGGGTTAGTAATGTAGATACCACACACTATTTAATTGGAAGTGCTATAGGCCCACATCCATATCCTGTTATCGTTCGTGATTTCCAGTCAGTAATTGGAGCAGAAGTCAGAGAGCAAAGTCTAAAACAATTAGGAACATTACCAAGTGCAGTTATAGCGTGTGTAGGAGGTGGCAGTAATGCAATTGGTATATTTTACCCTTTTATCAATGATTTAGATGTTAAATTAATTGGTGTTGAAGCTGGAGGTAAAGGTGAAAATACTGACGCTACTGCCGCAACATTAGTTAAAGGAACACCAGGGGTACTCCATGGGACATATACTTATTTATTACAGGATAATTATGGACAAATTCAAGAAACTCATAGCGTTTCAGCAGGTTTAGATTATCCGGGAGTAGGACCAGAACATGCATATTTGAAAGATACAGAACGAGCTAAATACGTTTCGGCTGATGATCAAATGGCTATTGATGGATTCAAACTATTGTGTTCAACCGAAGGCATTATCCCTGCGTTAGAACCTGCACATGTTATAGGATATTTACCTCACATTATCAAGGATTTCTCATCCAAAGATATTATGGTTATAGGTCTAAGTGGTAGGGGGGATAAGGACCTCGATACTGTTTTATCTTTATAAACATTCCCTTATCTTATAGCTTTTTCTTATTGAATTATTTCAACTATGTTTAATTTATGAGTTTATTTTGCAAATCTTAGGAATGATTCTTATTCTCAATTATAATTGACATTTACAATGAAGATTGGTAATTAATGAGACAACTTTATATGAAAATCCTTAAAGTGGAGGAGAAGGAGTACATATGTCTAGTAATGCAACAATTGGTCAAGTAGAAGTTACTCGATACATTCAATCAACCGTTAAATTTAACTCAGGGAATACTACAATTTGGGTCGATCCATTTGGTTTAAACGATGATCTTATTGGAGGGGATAAAGCTGATATTATACTTTTAACTCATGAACATGGTGACCACTTTAATTTAGATGCCATTAATGCTGTTTCTAAAGAAGGTACTATCTTGGTTTGTAACAATAGTGGTATTGAGCAAAAAATTAGAGGGAATGTTAGTAGTGAATTGATAGTTATGAAAGAAGGTGATAAAAATCTTGTCTCTGGAATAAATGTTGAGGCTGTTGCAGGGTACAATGATTTCCATCCACGCAATAATGGCCATGATAGTTTTAATATTGGGTTTATATTTGAATTTGGTGGAGCTAGAATATTAAATGCTGGAGATACTGATTTAATTGAAGAATTTGCTGCAATGTCACCATTAGATTTAGCATTACTACCAATCGGAAACGCTGGTTATACTATGGATGAGGCTGACGCTGCTAAGGCGGTAAATGAAATGTTAAAGCCTGGAGCTGTTATTCCAGTACATTATGGATTTGCTACTGGAGGAGATCCAGAGAAATTCAAGTCATTAATTAATTCTGGAATTAATGTAGAAATATTAGATCCATTAAATCCAATGAAAGCAGGATAAATCAACTAAAAAGAGCCATAAATTTATGGCTCTTTTTTTTAATCTCTAATTGGAAGTTCTACTGTTGCTGTACCAGGTGTAGTCTTGTCACCCTTACTATTTTCTAACCATATATCACAGTCTAAAAGATGATGATTTCCATCTTTGTATTTTTTTGTCACAATACCTTTACAAATCAAGTCCTCATTTGGTACATCCATGGCTCTATACTGGCAACTTAGTTTTCTTAACATTCCTGTTTCACCAATCCAGTCAGTCATTAATTGTCCTAACCAAGCATTTTTTAATGCTCCGTGTATTATTATTCCTGGAAGGTTGTTATTTTTTGCAAATTCTACGTCATAATGAATTTGATAAAAATCTCCAGATGCTCCAGCGTATTTTACTAAAAGTTGGCTACTAGCATTTTTAGGGAGCGGTGTAACTTCAGAAGCTTCTTCAACATCATCCCAGTATAAAGTTTCTTTTGACATAATTATTCTCCTTAATTGTTTTAGTAACTAATACCGTTAGTTTTTTGCGTGGCTACAATTTGACCTAATTGATTTTCATATCTTGTCTCTCTTGTAATGATGATCATCTTTCCTAATCGGCCTTCGCGTTCTACTACATCTGCTAATTTAATAGTGACAGTAATTCTATCACCCGGTCGTATGGGTTCGAAAAATTCCCAGTCGCTACCAGCGTCTAAATTCCGTGTAAATGGACTTTCTGCTGTTTCTGGCAATGATCCAGGCCGAAGGGCACGGTAAAAAGTAGGAGGGGCAATAATGCCACCGTATTTTGAATTTCGTGCCTTTATTTCGTCGCTATATATTGGGTTTTCATCACCTATTGCTTCAGCAAATCTTGCTATGTGACCTTTTTCGATTTCATAAGTTATTGGATCAGATTCTACACCAATAGCGTTGCGTAATGATTCAGGGATTATAGTATTTTCATCTGGCATAATTCTTTCCTTAATTCTTTATGTAAAAGTAGTATCAGTCTATACCTACTCTTGGTCGAAATCAACGATTTCATTACCGTGTTTTTCAACTGATTGCATAATCGATGCTCTATTATTTGTCCAGTTATTTTTTTCTAATTCCATATACATGAAGTCGTATCCATATTTCCGTACGGTTTCTATTATAGTAAAACCACACTTTTGGAAAGACTTTTGGGCTCGTGTATTCCATACAAGAGTATGGAGGTATATTTTATACATACCACGATATGTAAACATATGATCTAATAATCCCACCATGCTATCAAACCCATATCCATGATTCCAGTAATCTCTATCTCCAATCATTATTCCTATTTCACATTCTCCCATTAGAGTATTGATGTCATAACACATCATATTTCCAATATGTTTCCCGTCAGTTGTATCAATGGCGAATCTTATAGAATAGGGATTTGAGTAATTTAATTCATACTTATAACCACGAAGGTATTCTTCAAAGGTTTGTTTTATTGGTCTGGATGCATCTAATCTCGATAACTCTTCATCACATCTCCAAGTATAGTCGTCAAGAGCATCTTCTATAGATTTAGGACGTAAAAGTATTTTTCCAGAATTAATTATGCCTGATTCCATTATGTTATACTTTCGCTTTCTATAATCCTGCTCACTATATCTGATTCACTTTCAAAGGTTAAAATAGATTTTGCATATTGTATTTCTATCCATTGTACTGTATCAAATTCATGATCGTGATTTTCCAAATTACCACCAATAATTTCCATAAGGAAAAATGTAACTTCTTTAGGCAAGTATTTTCCTTCTTGTGGCACCAAATATTCAATAGTTCCAATTGATTTTATTATTTTGCATTGTAACCCAGTTTCTTCTAACACTTCTCTTAAAGCAGTATTTTCTAAATTTTCACCATTTTCACTTTTACCTTTAGGTAGTGCGTAAAGATTTGTTTTAGTCCTATGGCATATGATAATTTCTCCGCCATTGTTTTTTCGATATATAACACCACCTGATGCTATAATCTTTTTATTTTGATTGATATCCATACTAGTATATTAAAAATAATGTATTTATGATTCAAGGTTTTCTAATGCTAATTCTAAAGACTCTTGAATTTCTGGCATGTCGTTTGGTAGGCTTAAAAGCATTTTTTTTGCAATAGGCCCTCCAATTATACCTAATGATTCGATAGCACAATTTTGCACTTGGATATCTTCATCATTTAATAATTCTTTTATGTTTGGTAATACTGCTTCATTACCTAATTTACCTAATGCTATAGCTGATTCATATCGGATTTCAGGTGAGTCATTATAGGTTTCAGTGATCACAGTATTTAGCCAGTCAACATTATCAGTTTCTCCCATAGCATATACTGCACTAGAGGTAAGCATTATATTCTGGGAGTTATAGGCTTTTTTGATATAATGATTTATTGATTGGGTGTTAAAACAAGCGGTGGATTCCAGAGTTCTTCTCCATAATTCTGAGTCCATACTGATATTAGCCAAAACAAAATTTATAGAATTTATGATCTTTTCGGAAATACGACCTGATATTTTTCCGTTTTTTATTAGGTAGCAAAAATTTCTGAGTAATTTAGATGCCTCGACCCTGACTGATTCTTCTTTGTCTTCTAATAAAATTTTGGATGCTGCATCACCGATACGATAGTCTTCACATTCCCATAAACCATTAAGAGATTCTTTTCTAATATTTGGGTTTTTGTCGCTTAAAGTAAAATAGAGTATTTCATAGAATTCCAACTCAAAATTTTCTTCTGCGATTTGATTAATTTTCTGAATGAGGTTTAATTTATGCAACTCATTCAAAGATTCCCACCATTTCTGGAATTTATCCATTTCTATTGGGTTAATTCCTGAAAGTTCTGATAAATCATTTTGATCAAATTCTTGTAAAGAGTCTTTGAGAGTATTTAGTTTTAATAGAGTTTCATCAAGTGACATTATTTTATATATATAATTTTTAGGTAATTCTACAAATACATTGAAGTTGATATATATACTAAACAGTACAAAACCCTTGTTGCAATATGATAATAGCTAATTGAATACATTTGATATGTAATTGTATATATTATTTTATGTTTACAAAGGACTTTCTATTTGGGTAACATGTTTTACATATTATGCAAGTATTACCTTTACAACCGCGAGCAGTGCAATACTCCCGCCCATAATAAATAATTTGTAGATGCAATTTGTTCCATGAATCTTTTGGAAATAATAATTTTAAATCTTTTTCAGTTTGTAATACGTTTTTACCATTTGTTAATCCCCATCTTTGAGCAAGTCTATGAATATGAGTATCAATAGGAAAAGCGGGGTGCCCAAAACCTTGGGACATAATAACGCTGGCTGTCTTATGTCCAACACCTGGCAATGATTCTAAGTCTTCAAAACTTTCAGGGACTTTACTATTGTATTTTTCGACTAAGATAAAAGAAAGATCCCATATAGCTTTGGACTTTTTAGGAGCTAATCCACATGGTCGTATGATGCGATATATCTCCTCAACACTTATATTTATCATAGCATCGGGGGTATTAGCTTTGGAAAAAAGTATAGGAGTAACTTGATTTACTCTTTCGTCTGTGCATTGGGCACTTAATAAAACTGCAATAAGTAGCTCATATTTATTCGAGTGTGATAATGGAATAGGGGTTTTAGGATATAATTTGTCGAGATAATTAGAAATGAAAACTACTCTGTCTTTTTTATTCATAATATATTTTTACTTTAATTAAGATTTGAAACTAATGATAATATCCCATTCTTCTTTTGTGACTGGTTGTACTGATAATCTTTGGTTTTTAAAAAGTACCATATTTTCTAATTCTGGAATTTGTTTTAGTTCTTCAACATGTATAGGAGTAGTGAATTTTTCTTTAACTTGAATATCAACCATGTACCAGCGAGGATTATCGGGTGAGCTTTTTACATCAAAGTGTATATCATTTTGATCCCATGCTGTATGGTCTGGGTAAGCCTCTTTTGCTACAGTAACAATTCCTACAATTATTCTTGGTTTTGAATTTGAATAATAGAACAACAGTTCATCACCTAATTGCATTTTTTGCATATTATTTCGTGCTTGATAATTTCTTACACCATCCCATTCAGCTGTTTGATTGGGTTCATTTTCCAAATCCTCAAATGAGTATTCATTTGGTTCTGATTTAATTAACCAGTAATTTTTCACAACTTACTCCCTTATCAATTATGCTTTGTGTTAAACTAGTTATATTATAACACTTCATTGTGTTTAGTTATTTGCTAAGGTATAATCCTTTTTTAATTTTAGTTTGAGTTTAAGTATAATGAAAATTGGAATATTAAATATAACAGGGTATGGTGGAGTTGAATTAGCGAGATTACTAGCTAATCATCCAGAAGCCGAAATAGTTTCTATTACAGGAAGATCGCTTGCAGGTGAGCATATTTCTGACGTTTTTCCGCAATTAGATTTTATGGATATGACTCTCCAAGATGAACTAAGTGGTAGTGTTGATGTTGTCTTTTCAGCCTTACCACAAGTTGCTAGCGCTCAAGCTTGCATGCCACTAATTAACCAAGGTGTTAGAGTAATAGATTTCAGTGCTGACTTTAGGCTAAAAGATTCAGATATATACAAACAATGGTATGGCGAAAATCATCCATCACCGGAGTCATTAACTAACTCGGTTTATGGTTTGTCTGAAATAAATAATAATCAAATAAAAGGAGCAAACCTAATAGCTAACCCGGGTTGCTATCCAACAAGTGCTTTATTGGGACTAGCTCCTTTAATATATGGGGACATGGTCGATACGAATATTATTATAGATAGTAAATCTGGTGTTTCAGGCGCAGGCAGAACTCTAAGTTTGGGTACTCATTTTTCAGAAGTAAACGAAAGTGTAAATGCTTATGGTTTAGATGGGCATCGTCATCTGCCAGAAATAGTGCAGGAAGTAAATGGGTTTTATCAAAGAAATAATTTCAACCAGTCTTCTAGGATAACTTTTGTCCCCCACTTAATTCCTATGACAAGAGGTATATTGAGTACTTTATATCTTAATCCAAATCCAAGTTTCTTGGATTCTATTGAGAATGATCCAGATTTGATTTCTGAAATATATAAAGAATTCTATAATAATTCCAAATTTGTCAAAGTAGCAAAAAAATCTCCTCAAACAAAGCAAACCCTTGGAAATAATGATTGTATAATTTATCCGACTTTTGATAAACATACCGGTAGAGTAGTTGTAATCAGTGTCATAGACAATCTTGTCAAAGGTGCCGCTGGCCAAGCTATTCAGAATATGAATATTATGTTTGATTTGCCTGAAGATACAGGCCTTCAAAATATAGCAATATTCCCTTAACATTTGCACAGCCTTTTTTAAGGCTGTAAGATATGATCCATGCCCCTATCGTCTAGAGGCCCAGGACACAGCCCTTTCAAGGCTGAGATCGCGGGTTCGAATCCCGCTGGGGGCATTTATACCCTTTTGTATTGATTTATATATTTGAGATAAACTATTTCAGCAGATACTACATTCTCTTTTATATCCAAAATGGCTAAAGTGCCTAGATCATGTTTTTTGTGTCGTATACCTGGATGCGCCGTACTGCCAGGGTTAACAAACAATTTACCTTGATACCATCCAATATACTCTTCGTGAGTATCACTAAAACAAACAACATCTACAGTTTCTCCAAATTTTTGTTCAAGTAAAGAATCTATTGAAGTAGTATTTCTAAATTCGAGGGTGTCTGAAAAAACTACGGATGGCCCTGGCCAATTTATATCATGTATCATTCCTATACGTATATCATCGACTTTTATTACTCTTGTTTGTTCAGCTAACCTTTCTCCGATTTCATGTGGATCCCCATATCCTCTCACAGCCTTTACTGGTGCAATAGTTTCTAAATGGTCCAAAATTCCTAATGTTTCCAAATCTCCACAATGAAGAATTAAATCAACTGTTGATAAGATTTGTAATACCTCAATCGGTTGTCCTTTTCCATCTCCTAATTCATGTGTACATCCAACTACACCAATACGCATAATTCACATCCAAAATAATAGTATAATGCCAAACTATAACAAATATAAACTTCTGCTACAATTACCTTCAAGAATAAACCTAACAAACTTGACAGTGAACCTAGTCAGTGTTATTATTTTTTTTTCACTGCTATGATTGGAAGTAGTAGGGAGATTAAGGCTAAATAGAGAGCTGACGGTAGCTGTAAGTCAGTAGCAAATCCTCCCGAACTCGTCCATGAGCGGCCAACTTGAAACGATAACATATTAGAGTTGGGGGTGAGCTCCTGAAGATTGCTCATAAAGAGTCTATTTCAATGAAGTAGGAAATAGGGTGGTAACGCGGGAATATTTGTCTCGTCCCTTATAAGGGGCGGGATTTTTTATTTTAAAGATAATTTTTTGGAGGTATTATGAAGCTTACAGGCGCTCAGATGGTATGCGAGAGCCTAATCCGAGAGGGTGTTGATACTATGTTTGGCATACCAGGCGGTGCAATATTGCCTTTGTATCAAACTTTTCATCAGTACCCGCAATTAAAACACATACTTGTTCGGCACGAGCAAGGTGCAGCGATGGCTGCAGATGGGTATTATAGAGTAACTGGGAAAGTAGGGGTTGCTATGGCGACCTCAGGCCCTGGAGCAACCAATTTGGTAACTGGATTAGCTACTGCTCAAATGGATTCTACTGCTGTAGTAGCAATAACAGGCCAAGTATCTAGAGGAGCTATAGGTAAAGATGCTTTTCAGGAATGTGATATTACAGGAGTAACGCTACCAGTAACTAAACACAATTATTTAGTTATGGATATAAATGATATACCTCGTGTCATAAAAGAAGCATTTTATTTAGCTAAATCTGGACGTCCAGGTCCTGTTTTAGTTGATATACCTAAAGATTTATTTACTGAAGAGGCAGAATTTATATATCCAGAAACTGTTGAAATTCCTGGTTATAACCCTACTCTTGAAGGAAATATGTCTCAAATAAAAAAAGCTGCGTCCTTGATTAATTCAGCAAAAAAACCAGTTATTTTATCTGGACATGGCGCAGTTTTATCACGAGCATTTGATGAAGTTAAAGATTTAGCAGAACGAGCTCAAATACCTGTTATTACAACTTTGCTAGGTATTAGTTCTTTTCCTGAAACTCACGTCCTTAGTTTAGGTATGCCTGGAATGCATGGTGTTGCCTATGCTAGTATGGCTTTAGATCAGGCTGATTTAATAGTTAGTTTAGGAGCCAGGTTTGATGATCGTGTTACAGGTAAACTTACTTCCTTTGCTCCTAATGCAAAGATCATACATATAGATATAGATCCTTCTGTAATAGGACAAAATGTTAGAACACAAGTTCCATTAGTCGGCGATGTGAAAAATGTTTTACAGACACTTATTCCACAGGTTAAGCAAAATAACCATGAAGAATGGGTACAACATATTGAAGAAATGAGAATTAACCATCCTTCTCTTCGATTAAAAGAAAAAGAAAACCTAACACAGCAATATATAATCAAGAAAATATCAGACATAACTCAAGGTGGCGCAGTAGTTGTAACAGGAGTTGGCCAACATCAAATGTGGACAGCTCAATATTATACTTTTTCACAACCAAATTCATGGGTAACCTCAGGCGGACTTGGAACTATGGGGTTTGAAGTCCCTGCAGCAATGGGGGCTCAGGTTGGAAAACCTGACTCCGTAGTATGGTCTATTTGTGGAGACGGTGGGTTTCAAATGACTTTAAGTGACCTTGCGACTATTGTTGAAAATAAATTACCAATTAAATTTGCGATCATGAATAACCATTTTCTAGGAATGGTTAGACAATGGCAACATTTATTTTACGAAGATACTTTTACAGCAACTGAATATTCCGGCAATCCTGATTTTGTTAAATTAGCAGAAGCGTATGGAATACATTCTTTTAGAGTGACAGAAAAATCTGAAGTTGATAACGCTATAACTGATGCAATGAAACATGATGGACCTGTATTAATAGACTTTATGGTTGATCATGAAGAAAATGTATACCCCATGATTCCACCCGGGGAGAGCGTTCAAGAAATCGTAGAAGAACCTACGGAGGAACCAACGTGGCGATAGGTGAGCATACTTTAGTTGCATTAGTTTTACATCAACCCGGTGTTCTCAATCGAATCTCAGGTATGTTTAGACGTAGGGGGTTTAATATTTCTAGTTTGTCAGTAGGACAAAGTGAATCTGAAGAGTTAGCTCGTATGACCTTTGTTGTTCAAGGAGATGATGCAATTGTTGAACAGGTTACAAAACAATTATATAAACTTGTTGATGTAGTTCGTGTTACGGATTTAGACGAAGATAATTCTATTGTGCGAGAAATGGCTCTCGTTAAGGTTTCTTCAACTAATCAGAACAGATCTGAAATCATACAGATAAGTGAAATATTTAGGTCGAAAATTGTTGACGTTGGTGCAGAAACGGTTGTAATTGAAATTACCGGAGACCAATCTAAGATAAATAGGTTTATTATTTTATTACAACCATTTGGAGTCAGAGAAGTTATGCGTACAGGGGCAGTTGCCATGTCGAGAGGCACTACTGTAACTGCTCAAATAGATAACAATGTTTCTGGTGCTTCAAGAGTTAATATTCGTCCAAAAGATTATGATCAAAATTTATAAAATAGAATTAGAGGTGTATTAGATGGCGGCAAAGGTATATTACGATAAAGATGCGGATAGTTCATAT
The DNA here is from genome assembly GCA_009392515.1 of SAR202 cluster bacterium. NCBI lineage: Bacteria > Bacillati > Chloroflexota > Dehalococcoidia > SAR202 cluster bacterium. Next base: position 86,819 of record VFGE01000026.1, read on the forward strand.
ATTGCAGATAAAACTGTTGCAATAATTGGGTATGGTAGCCAAGGACATGCTCATGCTTTAAACATGAAAGACAATGGTGTAAAAGTTATTATTGGGTTGTATGAAGGAAGTTCAAGTTGGTCAAAAGCTGAAGATGATGGGTTTGAGGTTATGACTACCTCTGAAGCTACAGAAAATGCTGATATTATAATGATGCTCTTACCTGATACAAGCCAAGCAGAGGTTTTCAAAAATGAAGTAGAACCAAAGCTAACTTCAGGTAAAAGTATTGCTTTTGCTCATGGCTTTACTATTCATTATCAAACAATAGTTCCTAATTCAAACATTGACGTTTGGATGATAGCCCCTAAAGCTCCAGGGCATCGAGTTAGGGCAGTTTTTCAACAAGGAAATGGTGTGCCTTCTCTTATTGCTGTACATCAAGACTATACTGGTAATGCTAAAAATATAGCTCTTGCGTATGCACAGGCTATTGGTTCTATGAGAGCAGGGGTTTTAGAAACTACTTTCAAAGAAGAAACAGAGACTGACTTATTTGGGGAACAAGCTGTTTTATGCGGTGGAGTTACCTCATTAGTTCAATCTGCATATGAAACTATGGTTGAGGCTGGATATCAACCCGAATCAGCATATTTTGAAGTTATGCATGAATTGAAATTAATAGTAGATCTACTTTATGAAGGCGGTATGGAATATATGTGGTATTCAGTAAGTGATACAGCTGAATATGGTGGTCTTACAAGAGGCCCAAGAGTAGTTGATGAATCTGTTAAAGAAAATATGAAAAAAGTTATGGAAGAAATCCAAAATGGGACGTTTGCTAGAGAATGGATTACTGAAAATGACGAAGGTAGACCAACCTTTCATCGAACAAGAAAAGAAAATGCAAGCCATCCTATTGAATCGATAGGTAAAGATCTAAGGGGTATGATGCCATGGCTAAAGGATACCGTTTAATTTAATTAGGCAAGGTAGAACAGGGGAGATATTATGACAGATAAAGTGCTAATACTAGATACAACACTTCGTGACGGTGAACAAGCAGCTGGTGCAGCAATGACAATTGATGAAAAGTTTGAAGTTGCACAACAACTTGACCGACTGGGTGTAGATATTATCGAAGCTGGTTTCCCCATGAGTTCTCCTGGGGACTTTGCAGCAGTAAAGAAGATTGCAGATGAAATAAGACGACCTATTATAGCTGCTTTATCTCATGCAAATAATAAAGCTGTTGATAGGACATGGGAAGCAATTAAAGGTGCAGCTCATCCAAGAATTCATATATTTTTGTCAAGCTCTGACATTCATATTGCCCACCAACTAAAAAAGAATCGTGAGGAAGTTTTGGCAATGGCAGTAGATAATGTCGCTCGTGCTAAAGGGTATTGCGACGACGTGGAATTTTCTCCTATGGATGCTACTCGAACTGACCCAGAGTATTTATTTGGGATGCTTGAAGCATGCATAAATGCAGGCGCAACTACTTTAAATATTCCAGATACAGTTGGTTATGCAGATCCAAGAGAATTTGCAAGATTACTTGTAGACATACAAGAAAAAGTTCCCAATATAGACAAGGCAAGAATTAGTGTGCATTGCCATAATGATTTAGGTATGGCTGTGGCTAATAGTTTAGCTGCTGTAAAAGTAGGTGCTCGTCAAGTTGAAGGATGCATTAACGGTATTGGGGAAAGAGCAGGGAATGCTGCACTTGAAGAAGTTATTATGGCTCTCCATACTCGTAAAGATTATTATCAAGTCGAACTTAATATAGATCCAACACAGATATATAGGTCTAGTAGATTAGTTAGCGATATAACTGGATTCGCTATTCAGCCTAATAAAGCAGTAACGGGTGGAAATGCATTTCGACATGCATCAGGAATACACCAAGATGGATTACTCAAAGATCGAACTACTTATGAAATCATGGACCCTCAAATGGTAGGGTGGCCAAGTAGTGAATTAGTTTTAGGTAAACTCAGTGGTAGACATGGTTTAAAATCTAGATTAAATGAATTAGGCTACGAACCATCTGATGCAGAATTAAATAGATTATTTGAAGAGTTTAAGTTGCTAGCTGACAAAAAAAGAGAAGTAACTGATAGAGATTTAGAAGCATTAATGAAGGATCAAAGAAGAAGTTTTGATGAAACTTTTACCTTAGATCAAATTCAAGTTACATGCGGCGATCAAGGTATCCCGACAGCAACAATTACAGTTACTGGCCCTGACGGAGCTTCTAAAACTGATGCTGCAACAGGAACTGGCCCTGTAGATGCTGTTTATCAAGCTATAAATAGAGTTATAAATGTAGATAATGAACTAACTGAATTTAGTGTCAAATCTGTTACTGAAGGTATTGATGCTGTGGGTGAAGTAGTTATTAGAATTGTTAGTCAAGAGGCAGAATACGTCGGTAGAGGTGCAGATACTGATATAATTGTTGCTTCTGCTAAAGCTTATATGAACGCTCTTAATCGACTATTAAGTATTGGTGTTACTAACTAGAAAGAATTCTTTGTATTTTCGATAATTTAAGAGAGGGAATCATGGGGAAAACGCTATTTGATAAAATTTGGGATGAACATGTGGTTGTTCAAGATATAGATAAACCGTCATTGTTGTATATTGATTTACATTTAATTCATGAAGTGACATCACCACAAGCATTTGATGGTCTTCGAGAGAACAATCGAAAAGTTAGAAGACCAGAACTTACTATTGCTACAGTAGATCATAACGTACCTACCAAAGATAGACACTTACCGATAGCAGACCAAATTTCAAGAACACAAATTGAGTATTTAGATAGAAATGTTAAAGAATTTGGTATTACCTATTATGGAATGAATAGTGCCGGGCAAGGTATTGTTCATGTGATTGGGCCAGAACAAGGATATACTCAACCAGGCAAAACAATTGTTTGCGGTGACTCTCACACATCTACTCATGGAGCTTTTGGGGCACTAGCCTTTGGTATCGGAACTTCTGAAGTAGAACATGTACTAGCCACACAATGTTTACGTCAAAGCAAACCCAAAACAATGGAAGTTAGAGTAGATGGCACATTGCCTTTTGGGGTTACTGCTAAAGATATAATCTTGGGTGTAATAGGTCAAATAGGCGTCGATGGTGCTGTAGGGCATGTTATTGAGTATACAGGTGAGGCAATTCGTTCTTTATCGATGGAAGGCAGAATGACTGTTTGTAACATGTCAATTGAAGCTGGAGGTCGAGCAGGAATGATTGCCCCGGACGAAACTACTTATGAATATTTAAAAGGACGGCCTCACTGTCCTAAAGGAAGAAACTTTGATAAAGCTATTGAAAAATGGGATCAATACAAAAGTGATCCTGATGCTGAATATGATAAAGTAGTTATAATCAATGCTGAAGATTTAGCTCCTTTTGTAACTTGGGGTACTAACCCAGGGATGGTTGCAAAAGTTACAGACTCTGTACCTGATCCTGATTCTTTTGAATTAGAGAGTCAACAATTAGCAGGGCAAAAAGCTTTGCAATATATGCAACTAGATGCTGGTACGCCAATAACAGATATATCATTAGATAGGGTGTTTATTGGATCATGTACTAATTCCCGTATTGAAGACTTACGTGCAGCAGCAGAAGTTGTTAAAGGGTACACTGTAAGTGAAACAGTTAGTGCAATGGTGGTTCCTGGATCATTTAAAGTTAAAGAGAAAGCTGAAAAAGAAGGATTAGATCGAATATTTAAAGAATCTGGATTTGAATGGCGTGATGCGGGCTGCTCTATGTGTTTAGGAATGAATCCAGATATTTTATCTCCTGGAGAAAGATGCGCTTCTACTTCAAATAGAAATTTTGAAGGTAGGCAAGGACCAGGTGGTCTTACTCATTTAGTAAGCCCACAAATGGCAGCAGCAGCTGCAATTCAAGGCACTTTTGTTGATATTAGAGACTGGTCTTTTAAATAAAATAATAAAGGGATATATTCATGGAAAAATATAATAAAACAAATGGAAAAGTCCTTCCTTTAGATCGAGCTAATGTGGATACTGATCAAATTATACCTGCAAAGTACTTAAAACGAGTGGAAAAAACAGGATTCGGTCAATATTTATTCGATGCTTGGCGAAAATTACCAGATGGATCTTTAAACCCAGATTTCATTTTAAATGATGAGCGTTATACTGGGGCAACTATTTTGGTTGCTGGGCCTAATTTTGGAAGTGGATCTTCGCGAGAACATGCACCGTGGGCTTTAAATGATTATGGCTTTAGAACTATTTTAGCCCCGAGTTTTGCTGATATTTTTAGAAATAACTGCTTTCAGAATGGGATGTTGCCGATAGTTTTAGATCAAGAAATTATTGATAAGATTATCCAAAAATCTTCGAAAAATCCAGACTACTCATTAACAGTAGATCTTGAGAGTGGTGTTATTAGCGATTCTGAAGAATTAACAATTGAATTCACAATTGATTCTTTTAAAAAACACTGCCTGATCGAAGGATTAGATGATATTGGTTTGACTTTGTCTGAAGAATCAATGATCAAAAACTTTGAATCGAGACACGTGATAAGTTAGATTTAGATTATGTCTTTTTCATTTAATATTGATAGCAATTATGGAAATGCCAGAGCCGGTACGCTGACGGTCGATGGTAATACGATTACAACTCCTGTATTTATGCCTGTTGCTACGAAATCAGCAGTACGTACTTTATCTTCAAAAGATTTAATTGACCTCAATTTTGATATTATTTTAAGTAATACCTATCATTTATATTTAACACCTGGAACTGATGTACTTTCAAAATTTGCAGGCCTGCATAATTTTATGAAATGGCCTAAATCTATTCTCACTGATAGTGGTGGTTATCAAGTATTTAGCTTAAATAAAAATACTAAAATTAGTGAAGATGGAGTTGTTTTTAAATCTCATATCGATGGTTCTGCACATTTATTTACACCTGAATCAGTAATGGAAATTCAACAAATTATAGGATCAAATATTGTTATGCCATTAGATCATTGTATATACTCTGAAGATGATGAATTATCAGTAAGAAACTCAATGCAAAGAACCCATGACTGGTTAGTACGGTCTGTTAAATCACATAATAGTTCTAGTAGTGCGTTGTTTGGAATTGTACAAGGAGGGATATATTCTAATTTGCGCAAAGAGTCCTGCCTTTTTGAGGCAGAACTAGACTTGCCAGGCTATTCTATTGGAGGATTAGCTGTAGGTGAAAATAAATCAACAATGTATAGAATAGTTGAAGAATGCAATGAATATCTTCCTGTAGAAAAACCAAGATATTTAATGGGAGTCGGCTCTCCGGAAGATTTAGTAACCTGTGTAAGTTTGGGTGTAGACATGTTCGATTGCGTACTGCCTACTAGAATTGCCAGAAATGGAGCCATTTTTACTAAAAAGGGCCGAAAGAATATCAAAAAATCCGCGAATAAGTTATTAGATATACCGTTAGAAGATGATTGTATTTGCGAATGTTGCCAAAATTATTCAACTGGGTATATACATCAATTATTTAAAGTTTCTGAAATTCTTGGTTATCGGTTAGCAACGATTCATAATTTGTTTTTTTTAAAAAAACTTATGGGTGATATACGTGAATCTATTTTAAACAATACATTTAATTCTTTTAAAAATGAATTTCTTAGTAATTATCACCCAACAGATGAGATTGCACGAATGGCCCAAAAAAAACAATGGCTAGAGAGTAGAAATATTACTCAATATTAGGGTGTTTCTTGTAGAAAGGATTTTCTTGCTCATATGCCCATGCAGCCTGATAAATCGTAGATTCATCAAAATAAGGTCCAGCAATTTGGAATCCTAATGGAAGTCCGTTTGTTGCTAATCCTGTAGGGATTGCACAAGCAGGATGTCCAGTTATATTGAAAACGGTTCGGGCTTGTCTTGGATAAGTTCTAGCTAATGTTTCAGGTTCATCGATTCGACACGCTGCTTCCATACTAGAAGCAGTCATAATTAAATCGAAATTTTTAAATTGGCTATTGATTTCTTGAGCCAGTTTTATACGGGTTCGCTGTGCACTAACATAATCTTCCCCGTTTATGAAAAGGCCTGGCATCAGTCTTGTACGAGTTGCCTTACTGTAATCACCTGGGCGTTCTTTGTACCATTTGTTATGAATCGATAATGCTTCACAGTACATTATTATCGAGTTACAAGAAGAAAAATGATTTAACGGTGAAACATGAATTTCTTCTACTATAGCACCAAGTTTTTTAAATGTATCGGCTGCATTGTCAATAGCTTTACACATTTCATCGTCAGATTTTAAGTCAGTCGTATAGAAATGGCGGATCAATCCTATGCGTAACCCCTTGACTCCTTTTTGTAGAAATTCTGTAAAATCTGGAAGCTTTTGGTTTTTTTCAGTACTGGGGTCGTTATTATCATAGCCTGCGATAGCATTCAAAAGTATTGCATTATCTTCTACAGTTCTTGTCATCGGGCCAACGTGGTCAAGAGAGAAACTTAATGGCACTACACCTGCTTTACTCACTCTCCCATATGTCGCTTTCATTCCTACTATTCCACAAGAAGTAGCTGGATTTCTGACGGACCCCCCTGTATCGGTGCCTAATGCTGCAGGTATCATTCCACTTGCAACAGCTGAACCAGAGCCACTCGATGAACCTCCTGGGTGATGGTTGATATTCCAGGGGTTTCTGGCAGGCGGAAATGGAAGATCAAAGGCAGGCCCCCCAATAGCAAATTCATGCAAAGCTAATTTCCCCATTAAAATACCGCCAGAAGAATCTAATTTATCACTCACATATGCATTTTTCCGAGGCATATTATCAATTAGTATTTTTGAATGTGCTGTTGTTTCAAATCCGACAACGTCAATAATATCTTTTAGTCCATAAGGTATACCTGTCAAAGTTCCTAGAGATTTATTTTTAGATATTAGATCTTCTGCTCTTTTTGCATCTGAGATAGCTCTTTCAGGTGTGAATTTTATATATGCATTTAATTTAGGATCAAGTTGTTCAGTTCTTGATATTAATGCTTGTGTGTATTCTACAGGAGATAATTCCTTAGCTTGAATTGCTTTAGATGCCTGTTTGATTGTTAACCAGTGTAGATCATTCATTGTTGTATGTATTTATTTTATTTGGAGTAAAGACATTTGATGGTTCGTCATACATATGATGAGTGTTTGGAATAGTATCTATTAGGGTTTCAGCTATTTTTTTTGCAGAAATTATTTCATCTGAAAATTTGTCCACAAGTATTTTAAAACCTGATTCCTTAAATTTATTAAACAATATTTCTGATTCTGTGCTCATACTATATTCCTTTTTATCTCCCACCTGCAACGGCAGGGACGATACTTACCTCATCACCAGATTGGGTTGGTGTTTTCATTCCTTCTATAAATCGAATATCTTCCCCGTTAAGATAAATATTAACAAAATATCTTAATTCACCATCTTCATCGCATAATCTTTCTTTCATTCCGTTGTATTCTTCTTCAAGCAAATCAATTAACTCTCCAATATTTTCAGCAGTTACTTCTACTTGATCTAATTCGTTTGTTAATTTCCTTAATGGGCCAGGGATTCTAACTTTTATACCCATCGATTTCCCCTCCAATTACGTTTATTTTATCCTTCTACTAGTGATTCATTATTTGCATCATCATTTAAGTCATCTACAGTGACTCCAGATGTTTTTGTCCATTCTAGGCATTTGGCTATTTCATTATCAGGACCGTCAATATCAAGAATAACCCAACCCATTTCTGGTCGAACATCAGCCCTTCTTATATTTGTTATTACGTTAAATTTTTTAGTAATGCTATATATAATAGGTTCAGTAACTAAATTAGTAGGGAATGTAAATTTTACGCGTTTTACTGACATTTTTAATATCCTCCCTTAGAATTTTAGCGTATATAGATACAGTGATGCATCAAATAATAACTAATAATTGTTTAGGGATTATAACAAAAACCTTAACAATTTGATAGTGAAGGGAAGGGTTCAGACCATTTAAGGCCTGAAATATAATTCTTTTTTTAACCTGCGTTTATTTTTTAATCTAGTTCCAGGTTGTAAACCAAATACTGAAAATCAGTAAAATAAACGTCGACTTAAGGAATCCATTTAAGGAATCTCCCTAGAAAGGAGGTGATCCAGCCGCACCTTCCGGTACAGCTACCTTGTTACGACTTCGTCCCAGTCACCAACCCCACCCTCGGCAGCTGCCCCCCAAAGGGTTAGCTCACTGACTTCAAGTGTTGTCGACTTCCATGACGTGACGGGCGGTGTGTACAAGCCCCGGGAACGTATTCACCGCAGTATTCTGACCTGCGGTTACTAGCAGCTCCACGTTCATGCAGGCGGGTTGCAGCCTGCAATCCCCACTGAGACCGGCTTTTAGGGATTAGCTCCAGCTTGCGCTTTGGCGACCCGTTGTCCCGGCCATTGTAGCGTGTGTGTAGCCCAGGGTGTAAGAGCCATGCTGACTTGACGTCATCCCCACCTTCCTCCCCTTTTTGTGGGGCAGTCTGACTAGAGAAAACAACTAACCACAGGGGTTGCGCTCGTTGCGGGACTTAACCCAACACCTCACGGCACGAGCTGACGACAGCCATGCAGCACCTGTACTAGCTCCCCGAGGGGTCCATCACCTTTCGGATCAGTACTACTAGTATGTCAAACCCTGGTAAGGTTCTTCGCTTAGCATCGAATTAAACCACACGCTCCGCTGCTTGTGCGGGGCCCCGTCAATTCCTTTGAGTTTTAGTCTTGCGACCGTAGTTCCCAGGCGGGATACTTAACGCGTTAGCTTCAGCACAGAAGGGGTCGATACCCCCCATACTCAGTATCCATCGTTTATGGCATGGACTACCCGGGTATCTAATCCGGTTTGCTACCCATGCTTTCGCGCCTCAGTGTCAGGTGCAGCCCAGAAAGCCGCTTTCGCCACTGGTGTTCCTCATGATATCTACGCATTTCACCACTACACCATGAATTCCACTTTCCTCTACTGCCCTCTAGCTTAGAAGTATTCTTGCACCCCTCCCAGTTAAGCCGGGAGATTTCAACAAAAACTTTCTATGCCACCTGCACGCCCTTTACGCCCAATAAATCCGGACAACGCTTGCCTCCTACGTATTACCGCGGCTGCTGGCACGTAGTTAGCCGAGGCTTATTCCTGAGGTACCGTCCTTACTCTTCCCTCAGAAAAGAAGTTTACAACCCTAGAGCCTTCTTCCTTCACGCGGCGTCGCTGCGTCAGACTTTCGTCCATTGCGCAAGATTCCCTGCTGCTGCCTCCCGTAGGAGTGGGGGCCGTGTCGCAGTCCCCCTCTGACTGATCGTCCTCTCAGACCAGTTACCCGTCGTAGGCTTGGTAGGCCATTACCCCACCAACAACCTGATAAGCCGCAAGCCCGTCCTCGGGCGACCGAAGCCTTTACATTGAAATCATTTGACTTCAAAGACTATGCGGTATTAGCATTGGTTTCCCAATGTTATTCCCCACCCAAGGGTTGGTTACTTACGTGTTACTCAGCCGTCTGCCACTGATCCACCGACCGAAGTCGGGTTCACCGTTCGACTTGCATGCATTAAGCGCGCCGCCAGCGTTCGTCCTGAGCCAGGATCAAACTCTCAGCTCAAAAACCTTCCATTCACTATCAAATTGTTAAGGTAAATAGTCTAAAGTCTGTTTAAAGAGAACCTGGCGGATTCTATTATTAAAAAAACAAAAGACAACTATCTAAAGAATTGCTCTTTAGGTAAAAAGCTATAGTAGTTAATTTAGACATATATGTCAAGGCTAAACAACAGATTTAATCAAATCTAATGAATTTTGTTATAAATAATACCTTTGGGATCGGATTATTCTATAAAAACAGGATCCATTCATGATTAAGCTTTAAGTTCATTCATATACTTTTTTACTAAACTCATGCTAGAGGATACTAATTAATAGATATAAATACATAATTTATAGATGGAGATTTTCGAGCTTGTTTTCCAGTGCTTTTTGTCGTAACGACATTGTGAGATCTCCACGAGTTCTTTCAAGTACTCCTCGTAATTGATCTACGGTTCTGCGTAATCCCCCAGTAACTGCTTCTGGATAATCTATTCCTGCAAGCATGCTATATGTTTCATCCATGCATTCCATCCATGTTTCACATGAGTCTAAATTGTCAGAACGCAAAGCATCCAGAATTGTCCTTCGTAGTTCGCTAGCAGCTTCTGCTATACCATTTAAATATGGGGATATTTGTACACTCAACTCAATAGCAGTAGGAATTTCCTTATTCGTTAGAAAAGCCAAAGCAACATTAGCTTCAGTAAATTCTTTTTGGGCATCTAGGACGTATCCTGAAGACATTATTGGTGTGTTTTCAATACTTTCGTTATTGATCTTATCAATAAGTATTTTTGCTTCACTAACTAGTTTTAAGCTTTCATTAAACTCTTTTCGATGAGCATTTTTTATTGCGGCTGAACATAAGTGAATGATCTGCCGTGTAAGTGGATAAACTGTTTCTCGCTTACTATGGATACTTTCAAGATCTTTCTTGGAAGATTCTATATTGGTTTCGATTGATTTAATTATATTATTCATAGTTCTTTCTCTTAGTTTAATTTATTAATTACTGAATCCGTGTATTTTGTCGACAAGTATCTTAGTTGATTTTTCTGGGTCGTCTGACAAACTTACAGCACTAATTACACAAATACTGTCAGCTCCAGCTTCCAGTACTAGATCGATATTATTTATATTAATTCCTCCAATTGCAACAATTGGTGGTAAAGGGGATAGTTGTTTTATTTCAGTTAGATAACTTAGAGAAGAAGGCCTTGTGTTAGATTTTGAGTCTGTAGTAAACATTGCACCAATTGCAATGTAATCAGCGCCGTCTTTTATCGAAATTTTACTTTCTTCTATATTGTTGTTTGAGGTACCGATAAATTGATTAGGTTGTAGTATTTTCTTAGAGTATGAATATGGTAAGTCATTTTGACCTATATGGAGCCCATGAGAATCTGAAGCTACAGCCAAGTCTGCATGGTCATTTATTATTAATGCTGCATTATATTCTTCACAAAGTTTTCTTAATTCAATTGCGATTTTTAATTGTATCCCTTTGTCATTTTGTTTATCCCTCAATTGGATAGCTGTAGTTCCTCCTGATAGGGTTGCTTTTGCTAATTCGATAATTGAACTGGTTTTCATTATTTCAGGGTCCAAAATAACATAAAGTCCTTTAACTCTATTGACTAAACTTTTAGTAACGTTTGAATCTTTCATAGATCTAATCCTTCGGGTAAAGTTCCTTCTCTTGCAGCATCGATAGATTCTCTTATTGAACTAGGCATTTCCATGTTCCAGTCTGAGAAGTTTTTTTCTACATTTCTTCCAATATTCCTTGGGTCATCATAAAAGTTTCCAGAACTAGAAGAATTGGTTTCGTGGATTTGTTGAATAGTTTTTGCAACGGAGAATTTACTTAAAATTCTTGTTAAATTATTAGAAGTGCATTTTTCACATATTGCTGTGATTTTACTATTTATCGAACGAGTGAAAATACTCGTAATAGCTGTACAATCCATACATTTATATTCATATATAGGCATATTGTTCTCTTAATTTATAATTATTCAGAACTCTGTTTGTTTATTGTTTTACCATATTGTTCTAGTTCTTTACCGAAATTATCACCCATATCTTTGCGCATTCCTTTAACCCATTGATTAATGCTGTCTGGATTATTATCGTCTCGATCACTCAATGTTTCAAATGAGGGTAAATTCAAACCTGCGTCCCAGGCTGATTTGTGAGAAAATGATGACATTATTCTCTTAAGGTTTTTACTTTCACACGAGGTATTGCTACATACAAGATTTGGCATTTTGCCATCTCGTACCAAGATACTAAGAATATTATTACAGTCGGAACATCTATATTCGTAAATAGGCATAATTAATTACGTATTTATATTAGGAGTACATTATATCACTAATTAAAATCTTTAATAGGTGCAAAAGTTTTTCTGTGGATTTTGGTAACACCATTCTCTATTAGTTCACTTGCGTGTGACTTCGTATAATAACCTTTATGGCTTTTAAAAGTATAATTAGGGAAATATTTATCGTATTTTTCCATCATTTTATCTCTTGCAACCTTAGCAATTATGGACGCTGCGGCAATAGATAGCGATATATTATCTCCTTTAATTAATGAAGTCTGATCAATATCAATTTCTGGTATTTCTAAACTGTCGATTAGTAAGTATTCTGGTTTTGGAGCAAGGTGGTTTATTGCTCTTATCATAGAAAGTTTTGTTGCTGGAACTATACCTATTTGATCAATTTCTTTTGCTGATGAAATACCAATTCCGTAGGTTAAGGCAAATCTTTTTATTAATATACTCAGTGAATTGCGTTTTTTTGAGGTTAATTTTTTACTGTCATTAATCTCTTCATAAAATTCGAGGTGTTTGTTTAAATCTAATACTACCGCACCTGAAACTACTGGGCCTGCAATAGTTCCTCTACCTACTTCATCTAATCCTGCTATAAACGTATAATTTTGTTTAAATACATCTAATTCAAAATCTAAGGATGGCATTTAGATTAACTTTGTTGTTTTACTGTAGAAAGTTGATCAGAATTTGATTTGATTGGTTTAGTAATTATGCCACCACCAATAAGCTCTTGATTAGTGTATATTGCGCAAATTTGACCTGGAGAAATTGCTCCTTGTAAATCGTCAAAAATTATTTTCGCACCAGTTTCAGTAGGCGTAATTGTGGCATTAACTTGAGGTGCTTTATATCTAACCTTTACTGTTACTTTTGTTGGTTTAATTATAGGGGTTCGTACAAAATTAACATTTGTAATTTCTAGACCTTTATTCAACAGTTGATGTTTTGGACCTACTGTAATTACACCATTCTCAGAATCAATACTGTTGACGTAAAGTGGGGTTGTAGATGGAGAGGAAGAAGAAATTCCTAAGCCTTTTCTTTGACCAACAGTGAAATTATGTATTCCTTCGTGTGAACCGATTAAATTACCTTTATCATCATTTATTATACCGGGCTTTGTTGTAACTTTATCCGCAATAAAATCTCGGTAGTTTCCTGATGGTATAAAACAAATTTCCTGACTGTCGGGTTTGTTTGCAACCGGTAATTTGTAATCTGTAGCAATTTTCCTAATTTCTGGTTTTAAATATCCACCAATTGGTAATAGTAAGTTTTGTAATTGGTTTTGTTTTAATGTATGTAAAACATATGATTGATCTTTACTTTCATCAACACCCTTCAACAAGGCAAATTTGTTATCTATTGTACTTATCTGAGCATAATGACCTGTAGCAATATAATCAGCTTCATATGCTATAGCTTTTTGCATTAGGAAATTAAATTTCACTTTATCATTGCAAGCTACGCAAGGATGAGGGGTTTTCCCTTTTTCATATTCTTTAACAAAATAACCAATCACAAATTGCTGGAACTCTTTTTCAAAATTTAGAAGATAGTGAGGAACACCAAGTATGGAACATACTTCGCGGGCGTCTTCGACATCTTCTAATGTACAACAACCATGATTTTGTTTTGTAAGAGAATCATCACCAGTTGTAGGAAATAATCGCATGGTAATTCCTATAACTTCATACCCTTGTTCTTTAAGAATGACAGCAGCTACAGAGGAATCAACACCTCCACTCATTGCTACTACAACCCTTTGTTTTTTTTCAGTATTTGTCATCAATTCAGATTAACATAGTCAGAACACACTATCAATATTAGGCATATGTACTACTATAAATATAGGTGTATACTATATGTGTAAATAAAAATACTTAAAACTAAAAATAATGATCACACAACCGGATGAAAATATTTTAAAAATAGCCAAAAAAGCAGTAGATATAGCTTCAGACAAACAGGCTACGAATATATTACTTATTGATATTAATGCTGTAGGGACATTTGCTGATTTTTTTGTTTTTGTTACTGTCGATAATTCACGTTTAATGAATGCATTAATAGATGATTTAAAAGTATCGATTAAGCAAGAAGGTGCAGAGCTCTTTCGTATTGAAGGGCAAATAGATTCAGGGTGGGTTTTAATGGATTTTGGTAACACTATTGTGCATTTATTTTCTCCAGATACCAGAAAATATTACGATCTTGACTCACTTTGGCTAAAACCTCCAGCAAAACAAATCATTAAGATTCAATAACCCATGAAGATATATCTTTGTACTCTTCAAGCAGTTCTGATTTATCAAAAAATATTCCGAGTTCAGTTTGAGCAGATTCTACTGAATCAGACCCGTGAATAAGGTTTCTACCTATATCAATACCAAAATCACCTCGTATTGTCCCTGGATTGGCATCAACTGGGTTTGTTGATCCCATTGTATTTCTTACTACTGCAACGCAATCTTTACCTTGCAAAGCAATTGCAACAATTGGTCCTGAGGTTATAAATTCGACCAATGGTCCAAAAAATGGTTTATCAACGTGTGCAGAA
>VFGE01000027.1 GCA_009392515.1 SAR202 cluster bacterium
ATTTCCATCTCTCCAGCTAGTGAATGCAATTTTAGTTCCATCATGAGACCATGTAGGGTAGTAATCTGTATTAATATGATTTGTTAGACGAGTTTGGTTCGTACCATCAGCATCCATGGTATAGATTTCATAATTTCCGTCTCTATTTGACGCAAATACAATTTTTGTCCCATCGGGTGACCATGAAGGGAATTGATCATTTGTCAGATTATTTGTAAGCCGAGTTTCATTTCCACCATGTACATTTATAGAGTAAATTTCATAGTTAGTATCATTGGTATCTCTGTTAGATGCAAAAACGATTATTTGTTTTTCATCTTCATCATCATTCCCACAACAAGATGGATTGATATCGCCAGAGTTAGGACTTAGATTTAGATTTGGATTGATCGTATGAGTCCACTCACCAGGATTTAATGAATCTAGAGTAGTATAATTTAGGACAATATTTTCGTTATTTATTCCGGGTTCTTCAGGAAAATCAACCAGGAGATCCATATCTTTGAAATTTTGAATACTAGTAGTTCCTTGGTTTTTTACTGTTGCTTCGAAATTGCAACCATCTAGTATTCTGACATTTGTCATTACTAAATTAGTAGATAACTTTTCGTTTGCAATTACCGAAGCATTATTGACATCTTGGGATATTTCAACACTATTTTCTATCGTAGTTTTACTGAACAAGATAAATACAGTAAAGAGAACTGTAAGTACTAGTCCAGAAGTAATAGCTGGAGACATTATCCGTTCCTGCTGAAAAGCTTTCTATCTGATATTCCATTTACAGTAGTGTATTGAATATAATGTCCGTCATCATCTATTTTGTCAGCATCAGATAGGAGTATTGATACTTGTAATGTGTCACCACGATTCCAAGATGTTGCTGGAGCTGCCCATACTTTGCTTTTACCTGCACAATCTATCCCTGCAATATCTGTTCCACAATAGGTTAGAATATCATAACGCGGAGCTGAAGCACCTTCTTTAATAAGAAATAAATCTGACTTGGATATAGCAAGTATAGGTTTTGTTCCAACGTTTTTTACCCATGCCTGTATGGATCTACCGTCACTTGGTGCGCTTACAGCAATGATTTCTACATTTGTCCCTATTTGGGTGGACATTTCTCTCTGGGCAGTAGCAACAGAATTGCTACTATCAGCAATAGAAGGGACTATTGTTGCAATAATTAGACCTGCTCCTGTAACAGCAGCAATGACGAGTAATCCTGTTACGATAACTTTTTCCAATATTCACTCTCACTGAAATATATTATTAAACACTTGGTGGTAATTCTTTATTTTCAAAATCCGGAGAATTTTTAATAACTTCATGAAGTTCCATTAGACATTGTGCGTAATCAGTCGATGAAAACGGTTGTGTAATGTGTGATGGTTCTAATATATCAAGGTCGGCCATAGCTTTTACAATGAGTCGCATCGATAAAGAATCTAGGTGCCCGGAATTTTGATATGCCTCAAGAAAAGGAAGCATTTGGGTTAATGAAACCCCTCTCATTTTTACAGTTCCTAACCATCCAGTTAGATTGGCTACAAGATCGCCACTCTTTGGCATAAGTTTCGTTACTTGTGAAGATTCTATTTGAAAATTTAATACTGAAGACCCCTCGGTAACACTATGTACTGTTATAGATTCAGGTTCACTATCTTCATTTGATTCATTGGTATTATCTTCACTACTAAATTCTTCGTTGTACTCATTGGTTTCACTTGAATTTTCTTCAGTTACCGTTGGAGGAATTTGTCGTATTTCAGAATTTACTTTTGAAGATGAAGGTTGGGCAAAGATATTAGAATCTTTCATTACCAACTCCCTCATATCGATAAGGGTTTGTTTGATTTCAGTCTTAAGAAGATCTACTTCATCCTGAAGCGTTTGAATTTGTGCTTCTAATTCACTGGGTGTATCGGCCATTTTTTACCCTTTCATCCAAAATATTCCAGGAGTGTCGATACATATCAACACTCCCGAAAAAGTATTTAAAACTATTGTAAGATAACTTACTTAATTACTACACATTCATATTTTTGGATAATTCAACTGGGGTTCTACCTTGAACGGACACAATTGCTCCGTCACGTGGGAAAACTTCAATTTTCCATTCTTCATTTACTACTAGACAACCTGCAGCAAGTGTAACTGTAATTTCAACAATTTCCCCTTTATCAACAACGTCTCCACTACCAGTTAGCCACAGTGATGTAGCGGTTTGAATACAAGCTCCAGCAGCACCACCAAGCTGAATAGTTTCAGCTGCAGTTGATTCATCAGAATACTGAACTAATGTTATGTCGTCAGCTAGTGAAATTGCTTTAGCACCAGGTGAAGGTGCCAATTTAAAAGCAACCGATTCAACATCCGCAAATGCTGGCCCTGCTCCTCGAGCAACGAGAATGGAATCACCTCTTGGGGCTAGTGTAGATTGTGTTTCAGTTTGAGCCGTAGAAATAGCATCTTCTGCATTTGAAGTAGCACCAAGTCCTGCGTTCAAAATCGCAAAAGCAAATACTGCTGCTACCACCACAAAAGCAATTAGAATGATTGCTGTTTCTAGACCGGTAATACCACGTTCATCTTTCCAAAAAGATCGAACTGATCCTTGAATTTTAGCAAGACTCATTTTAATACCCTCCAAAAAAATTAATAAAATCTGGAAATATCCTAAGATATGTTAATGGTTACATGATATTTTAGCAAGGTGTTTTGATCAATGTATAACTTATCTATTTTGCATTTAGACCTCATTGACCTTTTCGAAACTTCAATTAGTATGCTAAACTATCAGGAATGTAGAATATATACTAGGAATTAGTAACGTAACCATATAGTAACGTAACCATATAGGATTGTTTATGAAAATTATGTCTCAATTCACTGAATTCTATAAAGCCAAAGTGTTTTTATTATTGTTTGTATTACCGTTAATTTTTGTTATGTCTTGTGGCGGTGACGAAGAGGAAGGAGAAGCTACACCTGATAATGCCCAAGAAGCTGCTTACCAGGCTGCTCTTGAACGAGCAAAAACAGGTGCTAGTGGAGACACATTAGATACATCTGCTACTTCTTCTAGTTCACAAAATACCCAACCAACACCTACACCACAACCAATTCTGATTAATAGTAGAGAAGAGGCACAATTATTATTATGGCAACATTTAACAACTTGTCGAAGAATGGATACTCCAGAAATTACTTCTCATATGCTTGAAAATAATTCAGGCGAAAAAGAGTATCATTTGTATCCTAGTACTACAGCAAAAAACGAATTTGGTGTTTGGAAAATTAATGAAAAAGTAGGTACCCTAATTCCCCAAAATGCAATTGCAACCTCTTGGGATGAGTGGGTAACAAGTGGGTTAGAAGACACAGTTGCAAAAAAATGTGATTCTATATTAGAAAAAAACATTCCATCTCAATTTGTTGATCCAATAGTTAAGCAAGACAGAGATGCAGCAGTTATAGTTTGGACGTACTTATCAAAATGTTATCCAGATTTAGAAACAAATTATTTGACACCAAATCCAAATGCTGCTGAAGGTGGTTTTGTAGTCAAAAGTAGTGCTAATTCGAAAACTGATCATGGTTTATGGAATGTGAAAGTAGATGGAACTTTGACTCCTATGAATCCAAAAGCTCAAGAACGAGATTCAGAAATTACTAGCGGACAGTGTAAAAATCTTATTAAATCGGAGACAGAAGCAATTTCTGCTATATGGGCATATATCGTCAAGTGTAATCCACTATTAGACATAAACGATCTTGATGCTAACTGGGATCCTAAAGAAGATGATTGGGTTGTGATAACGAAAAAAACTGCTCAAATCAGATTACTAAATCCTGAACCAGATCATGGTATTTGGAGGGTATCACGTGATGCTCAAATCACGGCTGATAATGTAACGGCCCAAACTGAAAAAATTAGAGCAGATCAAGGTACAGAGAAATGTTAGGTAATGTATTTGTCTAAATTATTATGTAGATTAACACTAGAAATAAAATGATAAATAACGAAACATTAGATACTATGATGAATGTTGGCGGTGGTATCGCCAACCTACTAATAATTTTACTCATTGTCTGTGCAGTATTTTTTGGGATAATTCTAATTTTTATGATTATCTGGGCTTTAGCTAGTTGGTATTTTGCCATGAGGCGTGGTATTCAAGAAAGAAAAGATGCCATCGATGAACGTATCAGGCAATTAGAGCAAGAGAATTCTGAATTTACTTCAACTTTACAATATTTTAGAGATTTGAATTTAAAAATTGATGTATTAATGGAACGTACATCATTTTTCCAGGAAAATCTCACAAAATTATTGATTGAGGGTAATCAGGTTCGATATGTGGAAATGCCAAAAGAAGAATCTGAAATTCAGATTCTAAATGTCGATGAAGGAAAAGAAAAAACAAATGATGCAACAGTATCATTAGACGATGAGGAAGAAGAAACCGGTCCATCGATACAGACAGTCTCATTAGATGAAGAGGAAGAGGAAACTGGTCCATCGATACAGACAGTGTCATTAGATGAAGAGGAAGAAGAAACTGGTCCATCGATACAGACAGTGTCATTAGATGAAGAGGAAGAAGAAACTGGTCCATCGATACAGACAGTGTCATTAGATGAAGAGGAAGAAGAAACTGGTCCATCGATACAGACAGTGTCATTAGATGAAGAGGAAGA
>VFGE01000028.1 GCA_009392515.1 SAR202 cluster bacterium
TATTTTTCTTCAGTAATTTCCCACATTGAATTGCGATCAATGCCTCGAAACCAATCCAAAGTAAATAATACGGGATTATCATAAGATTTCGAGGAGTAATTCCTTCATCTAATCCTACATTTCGTATTATTTTTAATATGAGATTTATTGAATGGAATGACACTAAGAACCATGCGAAGATTCTTATTAAATGAATAGTAGTACGTTTCATAGTTTAATTATTGTCCTTCGAAAGTTGTGTAGGCGGCTTCAGTAGAACCAGTATTTGCAACAACAATAACTCCGATAGAATTATTACCAAAACTATTACCTCCGGCATTGTTGCTATTGCTACAAGAATACTGTAAAGATCCTCTTGATTGGATGTAATAAGTTCCAGGATCACTAGGTGCAGTAAAACTGAAATTCTTTGTTACATTCCCTCCACCATAAGTTCCCCCACTCCTAAGACATGTATTATGAACATCTTGAACTCGTAAGTAGAATTGAACTATACATCCTGGACAATATCCACTTGTATGGGTGTATGTTAAGTTACTACTAACATTAACAGTTGAACCAGGAGTAACAATAGCATACGGCTTTCCTGTACTATTGATATTTAAGTTTGTCCAGTTTAATGTGCGACCTGCATAGCCATGAGAATGAGTTAATTCGTTATAAGCTACTGTTTGTCCAGGATTAATAATATTTATTTGTGGAATAAATATATTTTGTGTTCCCATAAGGTTGTCGTTATTATCCTTATAAGTTCCATCTGGATAGTAGGTTTTAGTAAGTGTTTGATTATTGTTTAAAGGTGATACTATTTGTGCTTTTTGCCAGATATATGTACCAGTTTTAGGTGTTGAAATACTCGCATTACAGGTAAGTTCGTGTTCGTTAATTTGTAATGTTTCACCACTAGAAGTATCTTTAAAATCAACAATAAGCCAAGGTGATCCAAGATTATATGTTCCAGAAATATCACATCCTACTAAGTTTAAAAATCCGTCTTTTATCCCAGTAACTGTACCGCTATTACGATTAGTGTTGTCGTAAGAACTATTAAACGTCACTGAAAAAATATTAGCGTAATCTTCAGGACTTGGTTCAGGTGCCGGAGTAGGAGTTGGAGTAGGTGTCGGCGTGGGAGTAGGAGTAGGAGTGGGTGTAGGCGTAGGTGTAGGTGTCACAATTGGTGTTGGAGTTGGGGCAGCAAAATCAAAATATAAGTGTTCTGCAGTTATCTCATGGTTAATAATTTTATTAGTGGGATCGTCGATATTTTGATCAACTTTTCCTGTGTTCCAATATGTTGAACGAATGTTGTTATTATCTTTAAGATTTACACGGTCCCATAAGTAATATCCTGCCTGATTCCAGAAATCACCTTCTACGTTTAAAGCTATTTTGCAGCTTAACATTGCTTTATTATCTCTAATTACATTACTAAATCCAAAGCATGAAAAACTGGTTTCTTGGGTATCTCTTATAAACCAAACGCTCGCTTCTTTAACCCCATTAAGGTTAGGTTCAATTCCTATTTCTATTGAAATTGCCCGTTCATTATTTGATATATTCAAATTGTTGAGCACTGGTCCGAGTATTGGAGCAGGTGTTGGAGTAGGTGTAGGTAAAGGTAAAGGCGTAGGAGTAGGGGTAGGTTTAGGAGCAGGAGTAGGAGTAGGAGTAGGAGTAGCTGAAACAGGAGTCGTGGTTAGTTTTCCAGCGACTTGTGTAGAAGTTGTTTCAGGTGTAGGAGTAGGAGTTATATCAAGAGTTTTTGTAGGTGTAGGGACAGCAACTGTTTCTGTACTTGTTATAGCATTTAGGTTATTTGTGGTACTAATTATCGAATTTGACGTAGTCGTACCTATTGTTAAATCAGGTTTTTCATAATAAGTTTTGAGCGTTGAATAATTATTGTCTATTTCATTTAATAATTCTGGATTTAATTCAGAAACTATAATTGTTGGGTTATCTCCAGCAGTAGCTCCAGTAACAATACCAATTAATTGACCACATAAATCGAATACTGATCCTCCATTAAAGTCTTCTGAGATTGCAGTTTGGGAAGAAAATACGTGAGTGTTTATACCAGTAAGATTGGAGCGAGTAGATTGGTATGAAGCGTTAATAGTGCTATATGGTCCATTGAATATATATGAGCTTGTAATAGCACTTTCGTTTTGGATTGGGATAGAGTTTTTTGTTACAATTCCAGTTAAACTCGATGGAATTTCAGTTTCAATAATACCTATATTTGCTGATGGGTAAACTTTAGCATTGATACCTTCGGATACAAAACCCCCATAGAAATGAACAAAGAGATCTGAGTTTGATGAGATTTTTTCAGCGATATTATTTGCACTTGTAACTATGAAGTTTGTATCTTTTATTAAAACGCCTGTTATGTATCCGACGTCTTTAACTTCAATGCTTACCATTGCAGGTTGTACATACCATTTAGGGTCTTCAATAATTGCACAGTCGTTGGGTTCTACATCATTATTTGATTGGCATCCAATCAAAAGAATTAAGCTTATTAATATTGGTGTTAATTGTATCTTTTTTATAGTCATTTATAGATATTTACTAATAGTTTAGATAAGAAGATTTTAAACTCATAAAATCATAATTACAAATTTAGTTAATAATCGGAGATCCATGGTGATGTACTAGATACCATTGGTTTTCCACTCTACGGAAAATATTTGTAGCTTCTACTCTACCTTCATTAACTTTCCCATTAACTACTGAGCGTAGAGATTCAGTACAAACAATCCATCCCCATTCCCCTTCAATTGTAATAGAAGATTCGATTATGGTGAATTGCATTACCATAGTATTGTTAAATATGTTTATCCAGCTTTGGAGTATTTCTTTTCTTCCTTGAATTAAGGGCCATCCTGGATGGATGCAGGTAACTGCTAACTCTTTATCCCATAATTCATTCATTTCCTCTATATCAAATAATTCGAATGCTCGATAAAATCTTGTATTTGCTTCTATTAATGAATCAGTTGTTTCCATTTTTATTACCTTTATATTTGTACGTTATTAGAACTATTACAACAATTAATATTATGGATGAAAAAACTGAAATTAGAGTAGATATATTTATTCTGTTTTCTGAAATGTTTGTATTGTCTATCTGTTCTATAAACAAATCCTGTGTTTTTGTGGTTGACTGAATTTCTTCAGCTGATTGTATTGGTTTATTTTCATTTAATTCTTCGTGTGTAGGAGTTGGTTTGCTTTCATTTAGTTCCTGGGGTGTAGAAGTCGGTTCATTTATATATATAGGATTAATATACCAAGCTATTTGTGCTGATGAGTTAAAATATTCGGTATTCCCCGATGCATATACCGATGAGAAAATTTCTTTAGATCCTACAGAAAATACATATCTTAATACACCATTAGATTTTAAGGTAACTTTGATTGTAGAACCATTTTGTAAGGTTTCTTGATGTGAAATCACTCTAATTAGGTTCATTTGACTATAGGGTTCATAGAATGTACTTCGTATATTAGCTTTGTATAATTCCTTAATAGATTCTTGTTGGTTTTCAGAATTTGATAATTTTTCGATTGAAAGTTCAGGAAGATAATTTTCTTTAATTTGATTTTCAGGTTCTTGATCTGGTATTAAAATGCTAAATTTCAGTATATTGTCAGAAAAATTATTGAGATTGAATATTATTTCTTCATCTGTAGACTCAAATTCTCCATAAAATGCATGAGATACAGATGCGTCACTTAAATCAATGGTTGTTATATCTGTGGTTGATTTAATTATTTTAAATGGTTGATGTGCGTAGATTTTATTTGTTTGTAAAATAAAAACCACTAATATTAATAAAATTACCCATAGATACTTCAATGATTTTAAGTTTATTGCTGTAATATTTCACCTCTTTTAATATACCAATGCAGGATATTTATCATGTCTTGCAATTTGGTCTTCTTTCCATAGTTTTGCATCATCTTTTGGAACGTTGGGATCTATTGTTTCATCAACTTTTTTGTTGGTAATAGTTTGATCTGAGACTTCTTCATCACAACTATTAGTACAAGCTATAAGCAATATTAGAAAAATTAATATAACAATTAACTTTTTAATTTTTCACCTCAACTATTATTCATAGATTTCGGTTCTCCACGTATAATCGAAATTATTGCGGATACATACATTATAAAACCAGCGATAGTAAATGAGTTTTTCATTCCACTTATAAATGATAACTTAATACCATTATCTGATGAATCAGTAATATTTGAAAGATTTGGCTCAAAGTTTAATTGTGTCATTGTAATTACGACAATAGTTGTTGCTATTGCGATACCGGATAAACTTGCAGTTGCCCTAATCAAATTCATAAATCCTGATCCAATACCAAAGTGAGAACTGTCAATAGAATTCATAATTGCACTATTATTTGGAGACATAAATATTCCTGCTCCACATCCTTGCAGTGTCAATCCTAGTAAAATAGCAGTAATACTTGAATTTATATTGAGATACGCAAGGAATATCAAGGCTGAACCACTAATAGCCATACCAAATGCAGTTAGCCATTTAGTTCCAATTTTATCGGATAATTGACCACTAAATGGCCCAATAATAGCCATCGAAAGTGCACCTGGAGCAAGCAATACACCCACGGTGGTGGTTGTGAATCCCATTATTTGAATTAAATAGAATGGCATAAGAAATCCCGAAAATGACATACTTAAAAATGCTAAGAATCTAGTAGTAACGCTCAGAGAAAAAGTTTTGATTTTAAAGAAATTTAAATCTAATAATGGATCTTTAGTAGTTTTTTCTTGCCAAATAAATAAGAAAAATAGCAACAGGCAAAGAAAAATGCCGCTACTAATATATAGTGAAGTCCAGCCTTCTTGGTTTCCAAATGTTATGACTAGAAGGAAAATTAGAAGAGTTGCAGTAGATAAAAAACCACCTCTCCAGTCAAATGAAAATGCACCTGTAATTTGATTCGGTTGTATATTGAGTTCTTTATTTCTAAATATGATAAGTGCAATAATTATACCTAACCCACAAAGGATGACGTTAAATATAAACAAAGCTCGCCAATTGTAAATATTTGTTAAATATCCACCTATAAGAGGCCCTGCTATAGCACTGAATCCAATTATAGACATATATAATCCCATTGCTTTACCTCGTTGTTTTCGTCCGAAAACATCGGCAATCATAGCCATACCATTTGCTTCGATTGATGCTCCACCAAAACCTGCTATAACCTTTGCAATTAATATAACTGAATAGGTAGTCGCAATACTTCCAATAATTCCTCCAAGCATCAAGGTGATAAGGCCAGTCAGAAATATTGGTTTTCTACCGATTTTATCAGCTATTTTCCCTAAGGGCATAAATAAAGCACAAACTGTTAATATATATGCCAACATTATCCATTGTGCATGAGGTAAGCTTAATTCAAAATGATCTGTAACTTTGGGTACGAGAATTTGTGCTGAAGTTTGTTCAGTCACACTGGCAAAAACTCCAAAAGCAATGGCAAAAAACCCTAGCCATTTTATATCTAATTTCATTGATTTTCTTTCTGGATTTTTGTACTTTACAATGGAATAGTAGTGGGTAGTCCTAAACCAAATTCATTTGTTTGATCTAAAGTCAGCATGAACTTATGTGCAGTTTTTGCTAATTCGATTACAAAGGATTCCTGGGAAAGGGAGTCGGTAATTCCATAATTAGACATTATAGAAATAGCATATGGATTATTAGGTAAATATACAATCCCAACATCGCATCTAACTTTATCCATACCCCCTGGCTTGTTTGCTATTTTCGTATTTGGCCCAATAGCTTTATTCAGATATGCTGATTTTGGTTTACTCATAATATTTAACACATTGTTAGCAACTTTAGGAGATGGTTTTTTTTGATACAATAATTCCATCATTTTAGTTAATTCGTTAGGAGTAGAAATATTTTCCTCTCCTCGATTAATTGCATCTGGATCCATCATTTTACGTCCGAGTTTTGTTTTAGACAGTCCTAGATCTTTTATAAGATTATTTGTTTCTTGCATTCCTGCTAGATCTATACACATATTCGTCGCAGTATTGTCTGAGACAAGCATCATCAAAATGGCGATATCTAAAATTGTAAATTCTGGTTCATTTTCCAAAAAATGTATAACTCCACTCCCGGCTCCATACATATCTTGTGTGAATCTCACTCGTTTTGCTAAATCTATTGTTCCTTTATCTTCTAAGGTAAATAGTTGAGTTAATATATGTATTTTAATAGAAGACGCTGTTGGGAATACATCGTCTCCATTAATAGATATCGTTTTATTATTATTTAGACACCTTATAGACAATCCTGCAACACCTTCGAATTGGTTTATTATATTATCCAATGTACTTTCTAGATTGCTCCAAAGTAAATTTGTAGTCATTGTGTATTCTCTCTTTAATTTATAACTTCTATATTTTTACAAAATTCTAGTACAAGTTTCCTAAATTCAGCTTGTTTGTGTTTATACACACCATGTTCAGAATCTTGAAAAATTTCTGTACGAGAATTTGGTAGATTTCTTCCTAGAATAATAGATCCTCCAGCTCCTGCTATTGAATCTTGCCCCCCACCGACTATCAGTGCCGGGCATTTTATTTCTTTTAACCTAGGTGTATAAGGGTGTTCTCTTAGACCAGCCGTTGCACGAGCTTGTGCTAGAAATGAATCCATATGTTCAGGTTTGATTTTTCTAATTCCTTTACCAACTCTGGATTCTTCACTTTGTTTATACCAGTTTTCAGAGGCTGTAACGTTTACTTCGCTAGAACTAGAATCAATTATTATTGCAGAACACATATCCTGATAATCTAATGCAAATTGTTGAACAACTATTCCACCCCAAGAAACTCCATGAAGAACTACTTTTGTTACATTGAGATGATTTAATAATCGTGCTAAATCATTTGCATATAGAGGTACAGAATATTTTGTAGCTTGTGAAGACTCTCCTAACCCTCGATTATCCCATGTGATTACACGATCAAAATATTTTTCCCAAAAGCTGAATTCTTCTATGAAAGGTTTCCCACTTTGGCCAATACCATGACAATGTACAAATGCAAAGGAGCCTTTCCCAGTTTCTTCATAATGGATGGAAACATCATCTAAGTCTAAGTTTGGCATTGTTTCAACATTCTTTCACTGTATTTTTATATTTTTACTCAGAATAATTACTAATAAACTTACTATTGAAATACCTATCATACTAATATTTAAACTATAATTATCAGCAATAAATCCAAACAAAATTGGTGCAATAGC
This sequence comes from SAR202 cluster bacterium, assembly GCA_009392515.1. Taxonomy (NCBI): domain Bacteria; kingdom Bacillati; phylum Chloroflexota; class Dehalococcoidia; species SAR202 cluster bacterium. The sequence continues at coordinate 7,316 of VFGE01000028.1, forward strand.
AACCCCAACTTCAGTACTTGTATAGTAAATACCGTATGCTTTTCCCCGTGTTTCTGAATTTGTAATTTGTGCAACTATTCCGTAAAGAACAGAAGAAGTTCCATTTAATCCTATACCTAAAAGAAATACTAATACTGTGCCAATAGGGATATTGGTAATAAGTATTATCGGGAGTAGAATACTAACTACTATTTTTGTGGCAAAAATTATAGAGAAAGCATTATATCGGTCACTCAACCATCCTGAAGAGAATTTTCCTATAGCTCCTCCACTATATAATATCGTAAATATTAGTGTAGTACGGAGTGTACTCATACCTTTTGAAATAAATAAAAATGGTATAAACGTTAGTGTTGCTGTTCGAATCATTGAGTCAATAAATCCTGCCGCCATGAGTACTACAAATTGTGAATCAATTACAGGGGGCAAATTTGATGTTTTAGTTTTAGTTGGAGTTTGTTTACCATTTGCACTACTAGGTGATCTTGATATTGATAAGCTCATTAATAAACTTCCAATTACCACTATTATGCCTGTAATACCTACAAACAATAGACACTTTTGCCACCCAAAAGAAACGACTAATATTGCGACAATAATTGGTGCAATTATTTTCCCAAGATCGCCCGAGAAATTTAATATACCGATAGAAGTAAATAGTGATTTTGTGTCTGAGCCTCTAGAAACAAATCTTGCCCCAACAGGATGTTGAATTCCACCACCTATTCCCGTTATAAATGACATACCTAGAAACATTACATTTGTAGTTGCAAAGCTCATTAATATGACACCGATGCCAACCCATATATTAGCACCCCCAATAAGCCAAAATTCACTTATACGGTCAGAAACAATACCTGCTGGTAGTTGTGTTAATGCAGCACCCAAGTCGAATACGGTTTTGATAAGACCAGTTTGAGTATAATTTAGTTGGTATGTTATGGCTATGTATGGCAACAAAGGATACATAATCGCAAAATATAGATCACTTATAATATGGTTACTACAAGAAAAAGCTAATATTTTATTTGTTTTATTTTTTAACATTCAGATAAGTTAATCTATATTGAAATAAATGTCTATGAATTAGTGCTATATATCAAAATAACAATACTGGCAATAATTAAAAATATAGAAAAGATTTCAGTGCGACTAATTCCTTCTTTAAATATTCTCTGAGTGACCAATATCGAGAATAGTAACTCTACTTGTCCAACAGTTTTTACGTATGCTGCTTGTGTCAAAGCAAAGGCTGTAAACCAAGCAATCGATCCAATTGCACTTGTAACACCCACTAATAAAGAACGTTTCCAGTAGAATAAGATTCCATTAAACATTGATCTGTTTTTATATGTAATCCATATACCAAGTTGAAATATATTAAGGATTAATATAACAAGTAGTGTTAAGGCAGCATTAGTTAAGGGGATGTCATGATTGAGTATAAGAATGGCTTCACGAATAAGTAATGCATCAAAAGCGAACGATGCTCCAGATGTTATGCCAATAAATACAGACTTGTTGTTTAAACCAGTTAGTAGTGATTTTAGTTCTATGTTTTGTTGTGAAGACGACATAATCACCACACCTAACATACCTAAAATTACAGCTATACTACTTAGGATGTTGAGATATTCTTGAAAGAAAATTGCTCCAAATATGGCAACTTGTATTGCTTCGGTTTTGGTATAGGCAGTACTTACAGCAAAATTCCGATGAGAGAACAGCGAAACTAGTAATATTGTTCCAATAATTTGAAATAATCCCGCAAATAAACAATAAACAATAAATTTTTGATTTATTGATGGAAATTCAAAACCGCTATTATGTAGCACAACTACATAGATGATTACAATAGGAAATCCAAATATAAAGCGTATCCATGTTATAACCTCAGCAGATAGAAATTTAGTTAATGATTTTTGGATACTTGTACGAATAGTTTGCATTAATGCTGCAAAAATAGTGATAAAAACCCAAGTAGACATTTTATGCTAATCTTAATTCAGGAATTTCTATTCCAATTTGTGGTATCGAAAGTGTAGTACTTTTTATTGCATCGACAATATCTTGAGATAATGGTTTAACGAGTTTGTAAAATCCGTCTTCAAAATTATCTCGCATAATTATATCCATTGAGATTAATTTAGCTATCTGAGTTCCGATTACTACTTGGTATTGACCATTAGGAATATTAAAATTCGTAAACCATTCATGGTAAATGCTACCCCAAGTTTCACTTCCAATTTCAGAAGATAAGGCAATATCAATTCCACTTGGATAGCTGCCTTCAGAAAATCGCTTAAATACTGCGTTGAAAATATCGTCTCGTGATTTTACTTGTCTTGGTTGATCAGGATCGTAATGTATCCATGACGCTAAGATACAGCAATCAATTAATGCAGTTGGTGGTATAGTATTCTTATCATCCATTACTTGCCCCTATAGCTTTTTCTTTTTTTCTTCTCGATTGTCGCATTTCCTTTAAGATTTGCCAAACACTAATTAATGTTAATTTGGGTTTTTTTCAACCCAATCCAAGCAATTAACGAAGAGATAACACCTAGAATCATAAGTATTGAACCTAATATATACGATATTTGAAAAGCATACATAAATGATTCAATAGAATCCCTAGTTGAAGATGCATATATAAGGTCTACATCAGGTGAATTGGATTGATATAAAAAGGTGAAAAACCAACCGATGAGCGTAACTGCAGTTACGCTACCAAATGCTCTAGATATAGCGGATATAGCTCCGCCAGTACCTAAAGAATTTGACGACATGTTACCCATAATTAAACTTAAATTTGCACTTTGGAAAAGGCCTATACCAGATCCAACAATAATCATCCTAATACCTATTTCTACTAATGAAGATTCCGGAGATAATATGCTATATGATAATAGGCCTAAACTCACAATACATAGTCCTGCAACACTAGTAATTCCAGAGCCATATTTATCAGAAAAATATCCACCGATTGGAGAACATAACGATATTGAAATTGCGTTTAGTAATAGAAATATTCCTAAAATTATTGATGATGCGGAAATTATTTCTGCTACAAAAAAAGGAAGTATAAATAAATTAACAAAAGATCCCATATATAAAAATAGGTTTGCAAAAAAACCACCCAAAACAATAGGATTATTAATTAATGTAAATTCAATTAAGGGATTATTTAGTGATATTTGTCTTCTAATAAATAATATTATTGAACCTATTGATATTACTGAAGTAGAAAGAGTTGGTATTTGAATCCAGCCGATATTTGTCCCTAAATTTAAAAATAATACTGCAGATATAATACCAATGAATATTAATATTGCTCCAATCCAATCGAAATCAGTTGTTCTGTGGGTTTTTTGAAGGTTTGATGTGTTATAGGTTTTAATTACAATCAATGATCCAATAATACATAACACACAGATTGGTATCCTGCCTAAAAATATCCATTGCCAAGGTAAAAATTCTAGAATTACACCAGCAAATACTGTACCAAAAATCATGCCTAAACTTCCTATGCCTGCCATAATCCCAAGAGCTCTACCTCTATAAGATGATGGAAATAACGATGTTGCTAAAGCAGGGGCGATAGACAATATAGCGGAATTGCCAAATGCTTGTAATATACGAAATCCTAGAACAGTATTTATTGTAGGAGAAAGTCCAATAGATACCATTGCAATTGTGTATACTATTAATCCGAAAATAAACACGTTTTTTAATCCAAACGCGTCTCCGGCACTTCCCATTGGTAATTGTAAAGCTACAGTAGTCCCAAGGTAAAAAATTATCATAAAATAGGTGATGTTAGGAGAAACAGTGAAAAATTCTGAAATATTTGGTAGGGCGACATTCACACTTATATCTAAAGCACTTAGAAACATACCAGAACCAACCAGAATAAGTTGGATCCATTGAGTTCTACTTATTGAATCCGCAGAATTTATTTCATTCTTGTTGAGTTTATAGATCAAGATTATTATTTATTATGTATTAAGTAAGGGATTAACCCCATCTTCTAAGTCTACTTCTAAAGCATTAATGGATAAGCACAGCATATTGTAATATCCAATAATTGCTATCAAATCTATAAGTGCTTTTTGGCCTAATAAATGTTCTACTGCACTATAGGTTGCATTAGATATTTTGGTATTTTCTAATAATTCTTTTGTGAATTGTACAAATACGCCTTCTTTAGGAAGTAATTTACGTGGTGGAATATTGTTTTGTATAGTTTCAATTACTTCTTCTCTTATACCCGCTTCTCTAGCGGAAGCAACATGATGAGTCCAGACATATTCACAGTTTTGAATTTTAGATATAGTTAGAGTTATTATTTCCCTGATTTCAGAATTAATTGTAGAAGATACATATCTGAGTTCTTCTCCTAATGAAGCAATTTTGGTTGCAATTTCTGGGCTATTCAATAAAGCTTTAAATGGTCGGGCAACATGTCCTCGATATTTAGCTATTTCATCATAGAATTGTTGTTTGTCCTGAGGTATTTGATCTTTTTCTAAAATATCCACTCTGGGCATAGTTTTCCTCCAATTAAATTATTCTAGTTATTCCACGCTTTTTTAGCGATTTGATTAGCTTCTTTAATTATATATTCTTCATCTAAATTAAGAATTTTATGGTTTTTCATGATCCATTTACCATCTACCATAACTGACTCAACATCTTGTATTTGTCCCATATGAACCCAGTTAGAAACAACGTCCGTTTGAGGTATCATATGAGGTTGAAAGGTATTAACTATAATTAAATCAGCTTTATTCCCTTTGGCGATAAATCCTGCATCATTAATTCCTAAAGATTGGTAACCATTTTGTGTTGCCCATTTATATACTTCATTTGGATTAGGATTTCTACCATCCATAATTCGTACACGTTCCATAAATAATCCAGTTCTCATAACTTCGATCATATTTTCGTCCATATTATCTGAACCCATAGCAATATTGCACCCGTATTCCTCTAAATCTTTTATATTAGGGCTCAATCCTCTTCTAGCAGCGATAGACGAATTAAATGATACTGACGATTTAAACTTGCCTAATATTTGCTCTTCTTTTTTTGTCATACATCTACAGTGGGCAGCTACAAGTTTACTTGTTAAAAAGTTATTTTGTTCTAAATATTCGGTAGGGGTTGTACCAAAATTATCTTTAATGTTTTGTACCTCTCCCCATAATTGATTTAAGTGGATTGTTGACAGAATATCTAGTTTTTCTTGAAGTATTCTTAATTCTTGCAATGACTTTGGAGAATTCATATCAGGTGCATGTGCTGCAAGTGCTACAGTAACCCTTGATTGATCATATCCATTCCATTTTGTGTGTAAATCGATAATTCGTTCTATGCCATCCTCTAATTTTTGCTGATCAGATTCAAATTTACCTGGCTCTCCAATACTGCCAGACACTCTATCAGACATTTGCTCTGCTAAAACTAAACGTAGCCCAGTTTTTTGAAGTTCATTTGCATAGTTCATAATTCCTTGTGCAACTTCCATTGTGATTGTGGTCCCAGATTTTATTGCTTCTATAGCACCTAGTAAAACCATAATTTGTTGTTCTTCTGTAGAAATTTTTGGGAGAGATCTTCTTGGAGGACCAGGAAATGGGGGTGTATTAGCATATGATTCATTTTCAAAAACTCCTCGGGCTAATGTTAGATTTAAATGCGTGTGGCAATTCGCAAATCCTGAAAAAACTGCTCTGTTAGTCGCATCTATTATAGTCGAATCAGGATACTGTTTTAGGACTTCAGTATTTGGCAAGATATCAAGAATAATGTCATTTTCAATAACGATAGAATGATTTTCTAAAACTGAAATCATATTAGTATTCATTATAATCTTTCCATTTTGTATAGCTGTTTTCATATTTTTCTCCAGTAGTTATTAATTGTCTTAGTTTTTAAAACCTAGTAGTTTTATATCTTTTATGATTCCTTTTGATTGAATAAGAACTTTAAAGTCGCCATAATCATCTGGATCAATGAGGGTTTTCATAGCTATACGACTCAATTCTTTTCTTGCATATGATAATTCTTTTGTATCAAGTGAATCTAAATAAGAATAAAAACCTAGATTTTCTAAAAATCTACGCTGTAATGTATATCCTTGTGTTGTAAAACCTTGTTTTTCTCCAGCTTTCATAAGTGATGTGAAGTCGACAAATGATGTAATGTCTTGAGAACCAATATTTTGGTATGGATTGTTAGTATATTGATGTTGATTGTAGCACATTAGAGTACCACTACTATATTTTGATGAATAGAGATCTTTTGATAATTCACCGTAGTCAATTGATAGTGTAAAACCTCGATCCAAAGTTTCAAAAACTTCTGCCATCCAAGAATCAATGCCTAAATTTATTTCACCCCGGTATCCTTCTGGTAAATCAAGATTTAATGATGTTAAACGATTAGAAATTAATGGACTGGATGGTATATCTAAAATTTCAGTAAATCCTTTATCTGAATTTGTTACATATATCTCTTTTACTAATCCATCTTGTATAACAAATTGATGAAAAGGAAAATTATCTACTAATTCATTACAAAGAATACATCCAGTTATGTTTTTAAAAGGGGTAACTCCTTCTGCTTTTACTCGATTAATTCCCCACGTTATTTCTCTTTTATTAGGTCGACTATTTTGAGCTTTTCCATCCCAGCCAAGTGATTCTTCTAATGAATTTGGCCACCAGGGTTCGTAATCTGTAGCTACATATTGTAATGCGTCAGAAAGGCCAGAGTCTAGTAGCTGAATTTCGTCTACAATAGATCTCGCTAGAGCTCCGTCTCCAGAGCCCACTTCAATAACTTGGAAAGTAGAAGGGGAATCAAGAATTTCCCACATTTGGTTTAGTTGCTTTGCAATGAGTGTTCCAAATACTGGATGACTTGTTGGAGAAGTTCCAAATTCTGTATTAATTCTGTTCGCACGAGTAGAGTAAAAGCCTCCTTTGGGGGAGTAAAGACAAATTTGCATAAACTGAGAAAACGTTATCGGTCCGTTTTGTTGAATAAGAGCTCGGATTTCTTCTTCAACATTTTTCACACATCACCTCTGATTTTTGAACTCTAATCCATATCTGGCACTTATCCAACCAGCTCCCATAGCACCTATTATGGCAATTAAGTAATTTTCTCCATTAAATAATAGATTGGTTACCAGTATAGCAATAATCGTAGCAATACTCATACTTAATACATATGTAAGAAAAATTCTTAACTTCATAATTTACTCGTATATTGATTTTTTGAATAATGTACACTATTCTATTATTATATATATTATAGCTAAGGATACCAAAATGCCACGAGGTGGATCAAGGATTGGAGCTGGTAGACCTAAAGGTCAAGGTAAATATAAAGAATCAACCAGACCTGTTCGAATACCTGAAAGTATGATTCAAGAAATATTAGAATATGTTGAAACGAATGGTTATAACTTGCCTTTATATGCCAGTGCAGTACAAGCTGGATTTCCTTCTCCTGCTGATGATTACCTTGAAGGTAATTTAGATTTAAATAAACACCTTATTAAGCATCCGACTGCTACATTTTTTGTAAGAGCTGCAGGCCAATCCATGATTAAATCAGGTATTCACCATGGTGATATTTTAGTAGTTGATCGAAGCCTGGAGGCAAAAAATGGGAAAATTGTTATAGCAGCAATAGATGGGCAACTAACGGTAAAGAGGTTGAAAAAATCATCTCAAGGAACCTATCTTGTACCTGAAAATGATGATTATGAACCTATCAAAATTGAAGAAAATAATGATGTGGTAATTTGGGGTGTAGTAACTAATGTATTGCATCAGGTATAGAAATTATGAGTATATTTGCATTAGTCGACTGCAATAATTTTTATGCATCTTGTGAACGAGTTTTTAATCCTGATTTGATAGGGAAACCAATTGTTGTTCTTTCTAATAATGATGGATGTGTTATTGCACGCTCTAATGAAGCAAAAGAACTTGGTATACCTATGGGGGCTCCTTATTATCAATATAAATCATTTATAGAGAAAAATAATGTCAAAGTATTTTCTTCTAATTATCAGTTTTATGGCGATATGTCACAACGTGTTATGAGGTCATTAAGTATGATGCTACCCAATCAAGATTTAGAAATCTATTCGATTGATGAGGCATTTTTACGTTTAGACGGATTTGTAAAACGGGATTTATTTGAATGGGCGATTGAAGTAAGAAGTAGCATTCTTAAATGGACAGGAATACCCACATCTATTGGTATAGCTTCTACAAAAACACTTTGTAAAATTGCTAATCATGTTGCAAAAAAACAGACTCAAAACGGTGTGTTTGATTTACGAGATATAGATTTGCAAGAATATATTATCTCAGATTTACCTGTGGAAGAATTATGGGGTATATCTCGTAGATGGGGCGAGAAATTACGAGCTCTAGGTATATCTACAGCACTGCAATTAAAAAATGCCGACCCAAAGTTTATACAGAAAAAATTAAGTGTTGTAGTGGAGAGAATAGTATATGAACTTCATGGAATATCTTGTCTTGATTTAGAAAAACAAATGCCCAAAAAGTCTATTATATCTTCTAAATCTTTTGGGAATTTACTTTATGAATTAAAACCAATAGAACAGGCATTATCTACTTATACAGCGCGAGCTTGTGAAAAAATGCGACAACAAGGCAGTAAAGCTAATGGTCTATACATTTTTTTACAAACTAACCCTTTTAGAGATGATCTACCTCAGTATAGAAATAGTTTGAAGTTTAACTTTGAATTACCTACATCTGACACAACTGTTATTATCCAGATTGCCAAAACATTATTAAAAAAAATATATATATCTGGGTATCACTATCATAAATGTGGAATTATGTTATTCAATTTGGTTTCAGAACAGTATCAACAGGGACACTTTTTTACTTCTTATGATCCATCTCGAGATAGTTTAATGAAATCAATAGATAGAATTAATGAGTTTATGGGGCGAGATACAATATTTTATGCAGCTCAAGGAGTTAAACAAAATTGGAAGATGCGACGAAACAATCTTTCCCCGCGATATACCACAAATTGGGAAGAACTCGTGAAAGTATATTAGCATCTAATACTGAAAATCATATATAATGTTGAGATATGACTTATATATATAAAGGATGCTTGAACACGTGACTAGTGCGAAAATTGGCTGTTTATTGATGAATATTGGAACTCCATCAGAACCTACTGTATCAGGCTTAAGAACCTACCTTAAGGAATTTTTATCTGACCCTGATGTAGTTGATACTAATCCGATTTTACGATGGATTATTGTCAATTTGCTTGTTGTTCCTTTTAGACCCCAAAAAGTATTGCCACAATATCAAAGCGTTTGGATGGATGAAGGATCTCCTTTACTTGTTTACACCCAAAAATTCGTAAAAAAAATTACAGAGAAAAACACTGATATTATATTTGATATAGGTATGAGGTATGGCACACCATCTATAGAGCAAGGACTCAAAAATTTGGTAGAAGCCAATGTCGAAAAAATTATATTGTGCCCAATGTTCCCACAGTATGCTCAAGCGACGTCAGGGTCTTGTATAAAAAGAGCTATTGAAGTGATTGAACATGAAGATATCAATATTCCTTATGAAATTAATTCATATTTTTATGATGAAGATTTTTTAATTAATTGTTTAGCTGAAACAATTAAAAATTCAACAGCATATCATGAAAGCGAATTTCTTCTCTTTAGTTTTCATGGTTTACCAGAACGACAAATTAAAAAAATGGATACTTCTAACAACCATTGTTTAGTTCAGGAGAACTGTTGTGAAATTGAGTGTGAGTTTAATCAGTTGTGTTATAAGCGCCATTGTTATGAAACAGTGCAAAGAGTAGTTGATAAAGCAGATTTAAAAAAACCTTTTGATATAGCATTTCAAAGTCGATTTGGTATTGATCCCTGGATTAAACCTAACACTACAGATATTATTGAAGCATTACCTAAAAAAGGTATAAAGAATATTTCAGTTATTTGCCCTGCGTTTACTTTCGATTGTTTGGAAACTCTTGAGGAAATAGCTATTAGAAATCAAGAATACTTTATTGATGCAGGTGGAGAAAGTCTAACATTAATACCCGCTTTAAATGATAACGATAATTGGGTTAATGAATTTTATAACTATATATATCAGAAGTTTGCTAGAGTATGAGAGGTAATTATGAATAATGAAGAATATAAAAATAAATTAACACCCGCTCAATATGAAGTAACAAGAAACAAAGCAACTGAACCACCATTTACAGGCGAATATTTACATAATAAAGAAGATGGTACTTATCTTTGTGTTTGTTGTGCTAATCCATTATTTTCATCTGATACAAAGTATGATTCAGGTTGTGGATGGCCAAGTTTTTGGGACGCTATGGATTCTGAGCAAATAAAGGAAGAAGTAGATACTTCACATGGCATGGTAAGAGTTGAAATAACATGTGTAAAATGTGATGCTCATTTAGGGCATGTATTTCCAGATGGACCAGCGCCAACCGGTTTAAGATATTGTATCAATTCCGTTTCTTTGGATTTTAAAAGTTCTTCTGAATAGTATCATCCTTCAGGCCCGTCCCATTTATATTTTGTTGGACGACCGAGTTTCCCGTATTCAGTTTTATTTTCTTCAGGAGATATATTAGCAATTTCATTTTTCAGAGAAATCTTATTATCTTTTTGCTTGGTATGATTTTGGTTTAGTTTTTTATTTTTTTTCATGGTATGATTTCCTTTACATTAATATATCACAAGAATCTTGAGGATAGTAATAATATGACTATTTATGATCCAAAGTTTTGGCGTTGGCAAGTAGAGGAAAGGCTTGCAGTTTTAAAACAAGAATTCAAATTAATGCGTTCAGATGATCCATCTAGAGGAGATTTGCAAAAGAGAATTGGTATGCTTGAGAATGAACTAAAACAGATAGACAAAGAGGATGAAGAACATGGAACGCAGTGGTATGATGAAGAGACAGGCGCTGCCGCTGATATGTAACTTTATAAGGTGTTAGTAAATGACAAATATAATTGAAAAATTTGACAAAATCACCAAAACTGCTTCACGGAGTTTGGGTTTTAAAATTACCAAAGATGAAGATAAAAATCCTTCATCAATAATTATGGTTTCTACAAAAACAGTTACAAAACAATCAGTAAGTTCTTTTAAAAAAATCAATCCTGATGCATTGATTATTTATTCTGAAGATTTACCAAAACCAAAAGCTCAATTGTTAAAGGATTTTTCTTGGGGTATCAGTATTAATTCTTTGACAATTCAGAAAGCTGAGAAAACCCTTAAAAATAAACCTGAATTTATCATGTTCGGAGTTGAGAATTCATCAATAGAACCACTTGAAGAAGGATCAATCGGAAGATTTTTATTTGTAGAAAATGATATTACTGAATTGTATGTAAAAAATTTAGAAGATTTACCAATAGATGTAGTTGTTACATCACTTCCTGATGAGCCTAATATTACACTAAATACTCTTGTTGTCTTATCAAACATAAGAAACTATATCACTAAATATTTCTTTATTGAATCGAGTAAGAAATTAACAACTAGAGAATTACAAGAATTAAGAGAAATTGGTATTGATGGTTTTATTTTTAATGAATCTATTGGTACAAAAGAAATATTAGAATTAAAAGAAAATATACTTAAATTGCCTGATAAGAAAAACAAAAATACTAGTAAAAATAATGATCGAATATCTTTTTCTGTAGACAATGTTGATATAGAAAATGAAGATGATGACGAATAGTATCAAATATTCTTTTAGAAATGGGGTTTTCCATGGATAAAATAGCAATAATTGGATTGGGTTTAATAGGTGGGTCTATAGGACTTGCCCTAAAATCTGGTAAACGTTCTGATATAGAGATTTGGGGATACGATCAAGATAATGCCGTTGGAAACAAAGCAAAAAAAGTTGGTGCAATCGATAAATCTGTATGGAATTTACCAGATGCAGTTAAAGAAGCCAAAATCGTAATAATTACTACACCTGTTTTGTCGGTACGACAAATTATGGAAGATATTGCAGAACATTTATCACCTGGAGCTATTGTTACTGATACTGGAAGTACAAAAAGAGTGATTATGGATTGGGCAGATGAATATTTACCAGAAAATGTTCATTTTGTAGGTGGTCATCCCATGGCTGGACGTGAAACTTCTGGTATTGGAAGTGCTGACGGTACTCTTTATAAAGGATGTCGCTATGTAGTGATTCCGCATGCTAAAGCTGATCAAAAAGCTGTAGATTCTATTATTTCAATGATTGAATATATTGGTGCTAAACCCTATTTTATGGACCCTCAAGAACACGATAGTTATGTTGGGGCGGTTAGCCATCTACCAATGATGTTATCCAAAGCACTTATATTATCTACAAGTCAAAGTCCTTCTTGGAGAGAAATCGCTAAACTTGCATCAACAGGATATAAAGATATTTCTAGATTAGCTTCAGGTAGTCCAATTATGCATTTAGATATAGCTTTAACAAATAAAGATTCAATTATTTATTGGATAGATCGCGCTACTGAACAACTACAAAATATAAAAATGTTAATTGAAAAAACTGATGTTGAAGACATAGATGAAAAAGAAGAATCTATGGACGAATTATTAGATACATTTTTAGAAGCATTGCATTCCCGAGAAAGTTGGCTTTATAGATATGAAGCTGGGGAAGATTTTGACGATTTAGGCAACAACCCAACTCAACCTGATCTTCCAACCTCTAGTGATCAAATAGCTGATATGTTGTTTGGAGGTAGACTAAGGGAAAGATATCAAAAAATGTTTGAAGTTACATCAAAACAATTAATAGATAATCAGAAGAAAAACAGGCGATGGAGTAGATGATATGGAGATGGTTGTCGGTAAATCTTCTCAGATACAAGGAGAACTATATTTACCTGGAGATAAATCAATATCCCATCGATCAGTAATATTTAATTCTATATCAAATGGTACTGCTAAAATAACTAATATTTCTCTTGGGCAAGATTGTATTTCTACTATTAATATTATGAGAAATATGGGAGTAGAGATTGATCTCAACGAACAAGATACGACTACTCTTATTATAAAAGGGGTTGGTAGAACGGGACTAAGAGAACCAAATATAGTTTTAGATGCAGGTAATTCTGGCACCACAATGAGGCTCATCTCAGGACTATTGTCCGCCCAACCATTTTTTTCTGTACTAACAGGAGATGATTCTCTGCGTTCTAGGCCAATGGGTAGAATAATTTTACCTTTGAAACAGATGGGTGCAAATATATTAGGGAGAGATGGAAATACTAAAGCTCCGTTTGCAATATACGGTTCAGAGTTAGAAGGGATTGAATATACTATGCCTGTGGCTAGTGCACAATTAAAATCGTGTTTAATATTAGCTGCAATTAATAGTGTGGGCAAAACGATTTTGCATCAACCAGCTCTTTCTAGAGATCATACAGAGAAAATGCTAGGGAATATGGGCGTTAATATACAAAATGATGGATTGAAATTAACAATAGAACCATTTACTGGTGAATTTAAAAGTATAGATGTAAATGTCCCTGCAGATATAAGTTCTGCAGCTTTTTGGATTGTTGCTGGTTTATGTCATCAGCAAGGAAAGATTACTTTGAAAAATGTAGGAATTAATCCTTCTAGATCTGGCATTTTAGATGTTATGTCTGAAATGGGTGGGAATATATATGTAAAAAATGCAACTATTGTTGCAGGAGAAGAAGTTGCAGATATTGTAGTAGAACCAAGTGAATTACAAGGTATCGAAATTAGTGGGGATATTATTCCAAGATTAATAGATGAAATTCCTATAATTGCTTTAGCTGCTTGTTTTGCTAAAGGAAAAACAGTTATAAGAGACGCATCTGATGCACGGAATAAGGAAAGTGATCGATTATCCATTACAGTTAGTGAATTATCAAAATTTGGTGCTGATATTGAAGAGACTGTAGATGGTATTATTATTAATGGTGTTGGTAGTTTAAGCGGTACAATTTGTGAATCATTTAACGATCATCGTATAGCAATGATGGAAGCTATAGCTGCTATTTTATCACAGGGTAAAACAACTATAAAAAATAGTGAATGTGTTGCAATTTCTTATCCGCAATTCTGGGATGATTTGAGTAATTTAACAGGAGACCACTACGATGCCTGATACAAAACTTTTTGTTATTTCAGGGCCTTCTGGTGTGGGTAAAGATACAATAATTAATCATTTAAAGTCTCGAGATAAGAATTGGTATTTTGTAGTTACAGCTACAACTAGATCTATACGAGAAGGTGAAAGAGATGGTAAAGATTACCTATTTCTTACAGATGATCAATTTCAGGCAATGTTAGATCGAGACCAATTTATAGAAAATGCAGAAGTTTATGGGAATAGGTATGGAGTACCTAGTTCGCAATTTGATATAGCAAAATATTCTAACCGCCATGCAATATTAAAAATCGATGTGCAGGGCGCTTTAACAATTAAATCAAAATTTGATGATGCTATTTTGATATTTGTTCAACCAGAGAGTATTGATCAATTAATTTCTCGTTTAACTACAAGAAATTCAGAAAATCAAACTGAATTAAAATCAAGAATATCAAAAGCTTCTTATGAAATGGATCAAATTGAACATTTTGATTATATTGTTACCAATAATGATAATGAAATTTTAGAATCAGTAGAGATGATTGATAAAATTATTTCTTCACATTGATCTACCTGCTATGATGTTATTTTGGAGGTAATATGGCAATTGATAAAGAAACAGTTGAGTATGTATCTAGGTTGGCTAAAATCAGACTCGATGAAAAAGAATTAGGTGAATATACCAATCAACTAGATGATATTTTAGATCATATTAAAGTTTTAGAAGGTGTTGATACCAAAGGTGTTGAACCTCAGTACGGGATTTTACAAACAGTTATGCGCGAAGATAGAATAGCTGAATCTTTAGAACAGTCCCAAGTTTTACAAAATGCTCCTGATGTTGAGGGCGAATATATTAAGGTCAAGCCAGTATTAGAATAATTAATAACTTGAAAGATTAAAAATATGGATTTAGAACTACAAAAGATGACGATTAATAGTGCGCGAAAATTACTTGATGAAGGGTCTATTTCTTCCAAGGAATTAACACAACTATATCTTGATCGAATAGGAAACACAGAAAATCTTATTCAGAGCTATGTGACAGTAGATGGCGAAAAAGCTTTAAAACAAGCTGAAACTGCTGATGAGATTATTAAATCTGGAAAAGCATCATATTTAACAGGTATTCCTTTACAGATTAAAGATAATATGTGTACAAAGGATACGTTGACAACGTGTTCTTCAAAAATGCTTGAAAATTTTATCCCTCCATATGACGCAACTGTTGTAAAGAAATTGAGAGATGAAAATGCAGTTTTTCTTGGCAAAGGAAATTTAGATGAATTTGCTATGGGTTCATCTACAGAAAACTCTGCATTCAATACAACAAAAAATCCTTGGGATATTACAAAAGTCCCAGGCGGGAGTAGTGGGGGGCCGGCCGCAGCTGTTGCAGCATCTCAAGCCATAGCTTCTCTTGGATCAGACACCGGAGGATCGATTAGACAACCAGCATCTTTATGCGGGGTTGTTGGCCTGAAACCTACATATGGTCTAGTTAGTAGATTTGGGCTTATAGCATTTGCATCCTCACTTGATCAAATTGGACCAATAACCAAAGATGTTACGGATTGTTCAATACTTCTCAATTCTATAGTTGGTAATGATATAAATGACTCAACTTCTTTGAAGTATGATTCTCCTGACTATTTGAACAATTTATCTGATGATATTTCTAATCTAAAAATAGGTGTTCCAAAAGAGTATTTTGTATCTGGTATAGATAATAAAGTTCGAGAATCTGTTGAAACAGCAATTAAACAATTGGAATCTCTTGGAGCAAAGGTTGATCGGGAAGTTTCTTTACCCTCAAGCGAGTTGGCATTAGCTGTATATTATATTATTGCCCCATCAGAGTGTTCTTCCAATCTATCAAGGTTTGATGGAGTAAAGTATGGTTTTCGATATAAAGATGGGAACTCTATGTGGGAAGAATTAGAAGTTACGCGTCAATTAGGATTTGGACCAGAAGTGAAACGAAGAATCATGTTGGGTACCTATAGTTTATCTTCAGGATATTATGACGAATATTATTTAAAGGCTCAAAAAGTAAGGACTGTAATTATTAATGAATTTGAAGAAACTTTTAAAAAATATGATTTATTAGTAACTCCTACATCTCCTACCACTGCGTTTGGTGTAGGTGAAAGAACCGATAATCCACTTCAAATGTATTTAAGTGATGTTTGTACTGTCCCCGTTAATATTGCTGGGCTTCCTGCAATATCTATACCTTGTGGATTTTCTGATGGATTACCAATTGGTTTGCAAATTATTGGGCCAAGGTTTAGCGAACAAAATATTTTAAATCTTGCATATGCTTTCGAACAAAATACTGAATGGCATAAATATAATCCAAGGATCGAGTAAATTATGTTCATGTTAGTAAAGATTGAATTACAGAATTTCAGTTTGTGGAAGTCAATTTGGGATAAAGAAAAGGCTGTACGAGAGTCGTATGGATGTGTCAGTGAAAAAATATTTCGTAACTCAGTATCAGATAAAGAAGTATTTATATTAACAGAATGGGAAGATATTGAAGATGCTCAAGAGTTTGGTATGTCTGATGATTTACGAAAGTCTTTAGGGAAGTCAGGAGGACTTGGACGACCAGAGGTTTCTTTCATAGACGAGATTTCCTAATACTCTTTACTGATACCATTTTTCATTTTCTGTCATTTTGAGAAATATATTTAGTAATTCTTCACTAGAACATAATAAACCCTTAGTAAGAAGATTAGCTTGTTTTAATGTTGCTTTATCAAGGGTAATTCCGTTGCTTTCTGTTACCAATAATAATCCTGCAGCTATATCCCAAGGTGAAAGAGAATGATGTAAAAATATATCGATTCGCCCAGAAGCAGCATATGCCATTCCTAACGCTGCTGAGCCAAATACTCTTAAGCATTGCATGGTAGGAAAAAGATTTTCAATAAGTTTGAAAGCATGTATAGCTTTATCATCTATGCGACCTATATCTAGTCCAATTATAAAATCTCCTGGATTTGTTTTTGTGCTAACTTGCATTGATTCTCCATTAAGAGTAGCTCCTTGATTGGATTGAGAAAAAAATAGCTCGTCTCGTATTGGATCATATATTGACCCAACAACTGGGTTGTTACCTTGAACTAAACCGATTGATACACAAAAATGCGGTATACCTGCTGCAAAATTTCTTGTACCATCAATGGGGTCAATAACCCATCGTAATTCATCGGATATTATATTACCGCCATATTCTTCACCAAGAATTTCAATGTCAGGAAAATATTGCCCCAATCTTTCTCGAATTAAAGTTTCTGAAGCTAGATCTATATTTGTAACTGGGTCTGATGGGCTCTTAAAGGATATTTGTTTTGTAGTATAAAATCCCTCTTTAACTAATTCCCCAGCTTCTTTAATTATAGATGTAAGAATTGGTTGGATTTCAGTGTCATTCATGTTATTAAAAATCAATATAATGTTCCTTTAATATTATTAAATTTCTGTAGAAATATTACTTCGTATAACTATACTTAGTATATAGAATAACATTGTTTAATATCTGTTTTGTAATAAAAAGTGTAACTCACAAATATTTATTGTCGTGCTTTTGGGGATTTATAATACCTGTTGTTCTTTTTTTACAGCAATTAAGATTGTTTGATACATATATAAGATTATTTCTCTAAATATGTTTTTTGAAGAGAAATTGTCTAATTCTATATATTTATACTAATTCTAAGCTATTGGCCTTGACGGTTATACCTATGTAGAAATCGCCTAAAATCGACGAGAAACAATTTTTAGTATTAAATTCTTGTATCTCAACAAGGTTTGATTTTGACATACATTCCTGACGATTTCGTTTTGTCAGAATACATACCTTTTTAAGATAAATTTTCCTATTTTTATAAATGATGCAGTCTGGTTAGTTTTAATTGTCGTTATTTATTACTTGTATACAAATATTAACTTAGTTTAATTGATAACTTTTAAGATAAATTGAATTAGTCCGTACACTATGAATACAATGCATAGTGATATTGGTATGGTAAATACTAATCCGCTTCCACCCTCTAGTGAATCACTTTTCATCCATAAAAATATTCCAATTATGACTCCCAGAATTGTTAACTCTACTAGCAAATTAATTTCCTTATTAGAATTTTAGTTTTGTTAATTTTAAATCTTTGTGTGGAGGTAGAGTTAAAATAGATTCAACCAACTTCCAATCATCACCAGTAAGTCTTTTAAGTAATTGAAATACACCAGGTTCAGGAGATTTTATTATTCTATCTTTTACTAATTGTTTAATTCTGTTATCGAAAAATCGTTCAAATTGAGAGTGTCGTACTTCTGGGTTTCTTCCAAAAGACTTGAATATATTAAACCAACCTTTGGATAGATAAGTTATACTGCCTTTTTTAAGTTGTTCCCTAGTCTTTTCAACCGTACCACCACTAATGTATTTAAGTTGGATTAGTAAACATGAATCAAGTATGGCAGTGGATGGCCTATTAGAATCCTTCGATTTTATTTTAGGATTGATAATATGTTTATTTACTAGTCGTAAAATTGTATCTTCTGTACTTTTAGTTATAAGATCCTTATTTGATTTCCATATATTTTCGTCATATTTATCGATAATGTATTGTTCCCAATCAAATTTATTTAAAACAGTTTCTTTTTCTTGTTTAAGAATGTATTTATCCATGAATTCAGTTAATTCATCTACCACATCAATAATGCACTTATCTTGTATTTCTGCTATTATTTTTAGTCGTTCATGTGTGCTAGACCTTAGTCTTAATACAGCATATTTCTTATCTGTTTCCATGTCATTATTTTAATAATGTATACAATATATTTAAACATTAAATCAATATATTAATTTCCAATTTCTGTATAAAAACCTTTCTGTAAAATAAATAGTAGCAATAGTAAGTACTAAACCCTATAATAACGTTACTTTATTTATTATTGAAAAATAATGACGGAATCATTCATTAAGGAGGATTACTTTGATTAGAGAATTCCAAGGAAAAAAACCTAAGATTCATCCTACAGCATTTGTTAGTGAGTTTGCATATGTTATTGGTGACGTTGAAATTGATGAATATACCATGATTTTACCTGGAGTTATAATTCGTGGGGATAGTGGGAAAATTAAAATTGGTAAGAGAACAAATATTCAAGATAACAGTGTAGTTCATTCTGATGCAGACTCTTGGATAGGTGATGATTCTACAATTGGGCATGGAGTTGTATGGCATGGAAGAATTCTATCTAATAATTGTTTAGTTGGGAATGGCGCCGTAGTAAATGATGGAGTTGAAGTAGGAGAATTATCAATAATAGCAGCGGGTTCAGTTGTTCTTGAAGAGGCAAGAATCCCTGAAAAGACTATTGTAACAGGTATACCTGGCAAACCTCGTGGGGAAACATCTGAAAAACATCATGAATTAATAAAAAGAACTGCATCACATTACACTCAAAGAGGCAAAAACTATAAAGCAGAAGGTGGATTAGAAGGATAACTATATAGTTATTACATTGATTCAGGTTTAGACATTCCCATTAAATCTAAACACTTACCTATAACTATAATAAATCCCTCTACGAGCTTTACCCGAGCACTGGTGATTTCTTTGCTTTGACTTTCATCAATAACTCTGCAATTTTGATAGAAGAGATGGAATAATGTAGCTAGCTCTAATGAGTATTTTGCAAGATGATGTGTTTCATAACGATCAGCAGCAATTTGGATAATTTCTGTTAGTTCAGAGAACTTTTTAAGCAAATTTATTTCATGCTCGTTTTCTAGTAGCGTAAAATTACCATCATTCAACGTAATGTTTCCTTCTTTTACAGATTTTAGGATCGAGAATGCACGAGCATGGGCATATTGAATGTAAAATACAGGATTCTCTGAAGATTTTTTTTGTGCAAGATCAATATCAAAATCCATATGACTATCTGGTGATCTTGAAATAAAAAAGTATCTGCACGCATCAGGCCCAACTTCTTGAACTAACTCATTTGTTGTAATTATAGTTCCTGCTCTTTTTGAAGCACGAACTTTATCTTCACCTTGTTTAAGACTTACTAATTGATAAAGCAGGATACTCAGTTTGGTACGATCTATTCCTATAGCTTCCAATGCAGATTTTAATCGCGATATATGACCGTGGTGGTCTGCTCCCCAAATATCGATTACTTTGTCATAGTTTCTTACAAGGAATTTGTTCCTATGATATGCAATGTCAGTAGCATAATATGTTGGTTCAAGATTGGTACGAATTAATACATGATCTTTTTCTTCTCCAAAGTCTGATGCTTTAAACCAGACTGCATTATTTTTTGTAAATGATAGTTGATTTGTTTCAAATTGATTCATAGTGTCATTAAATTCTCCGCTGGTAAATAAAGATTTTTCGGAAAACCAGTTATCAAATTCGACATTAAGATTTAAAAGATCTGATCGTATATTTGAAAGCATTTTGTTTAAAGCTATAGGTTTAATTTCGGCTTCATTTAATGTTTGAGTATTGTTTTCATCATGTATTTCTTGTGCAATTCCTTCAATATAATCTCCCATATATCCATTTTCTGGCATTGGGTATTCTTTTCCATTAAGAATGGAATATTTTGAATATACTGACTTAACAAATAAATCGATTTGATTTCCAGCATCATTAATATAATATTCTTTTGAAACCATATCTCCAGATGCTTGAATTATGCTTGCGAGGCTACTGCCTAGCACAGCTCCTCTGGCATGCCCAACATGTAAAGGGCCTGTTGGGTTAACGCTTACGAATTCTAATTGGATTTTTATTGGATTTGTTTTTATGATATTTCCATATTTATTACCTGATTTCAAGATTTCGTTTAGGTGGTTTTGTACCCATTCTTGGCTTAAGTAGAAGTTTATAAACCCAGGAGGAGCAACTATGATTTTTTCAAAAACTGTATTGGTTTTTTCATTATCTAAATTTGTTGTTAATGCATTTGCGATTTCTAAAGGATTGGTTTTTAATATCTTAGTAAGTTTTAGAGGTAAACTTACTGCAAAATCTCCATTATCTGTGTTCTGTGGTCGTTCAACCTCAATTTGACCGACATCAAATATTGGTAATGTTCCATTTTTATGACAAGTGTTAATACTTTCTGAAATTAACTCTTTTATATAGTCTCTAATTAACATAATATTGTTATCAATTATTAAAATATTAATTATATACGAAAAATTATTTTTTGTTTGGTATAATGAAAAGCCTGTAAAGAAGTTTATATTAGGAGAATAAAAATATGTTTCGATTTTTAACTGCTGGAGAATCTCATGGTAAAGGTTTAACAGTGATAGTAGAAGGATTGCCGGCAGGCATTCCTGTTAGTGAAAAATATATTGCTGCTGACATGGCAAGACGACAAGTTGGATATGGCCGTGGAGGTAGAATGAAGATCGAAACAGATTTTGCTGAAATTTTATCAGGAGTTCGGCATGGTCTTACAATGGGTAGTCCTGTAGCAATGTGGATCGAGAACCGAGATTGGTCTACAGGAACAGGACCAGATGGGGTTAATTGGACTGATGAAATGAGCATAAATCCTACTGATGTTGAATATCAAAAGCTCACCAAACTTAGACCAGGTCATGCCGATACTGCAGGAACACTTAAATATCATCAAGATGATGCTCGAAACATATTAGAAAGATCAAGTGCCAGAGAAAGTGCTGCTAGAGTTGCTGCTGGTTCAATAGCAAAAAGATTTTTAGAAGAATTCGATATTGAAGTTCATTCTCATGTAACTTGTATTGGTGGTGTTCATTCAAATTATATGGGTGAATTAGATTGGGATTTACTAGAACAAGCACCATTTCATCAAGAAAATCCAGAGGGCTCCAAGCTTGCAGCAGTGAGATGTTTTGATCCTGAAAAAGCCTCTGAAATGATTGAAACTATCGATCGTGCAAGGGCTAATGGAGATAGTGCAGGAGGAATAATTCAAATTGTTGCAACGGGTTTACCAATAGGTTTAGGGACTCATATACAATGGGATAGAAAAATCACCACTAAACTTGCTGGGGCTGTTATGAGCATTAATGCTGTAAAAGGAGTTGAGTTTGGTGCTGGATTTAGCCAGGCAGATCTTTTTGGTTCACAAGTCCATGATGTGATTTTACCAAAAAGTAAATGGAATAAAGATAATAATAAACCAGGGTATGGTGCATGGTCTAGAAAAACTAATAATGCTGGTGGTGTGGAAGGCGGTATGAGTAATGGCGAACCATTAGTTATTAATGCTATAGTAAAGCCGATAGCAACAATAATTAATGGACTAGAAACAGTGGATTTACATACTGGAGACTTTGTCGACAAAGCTCATTTTGAACGTAGCGATATAACTTTTGTTCCTACTTGTGCAGTTATTGGTGAAGCTATGGTTGCATGTGTAATTGCAGAAAGTATGCTTGAAAAATTTGGTGGAGATCATTTAGATGAAACCAGAAGGAACTATCATTCTTATCTTGATACAATTACACCCTAATAAATGATTTGTTCTTCAACCATTTTATCAATAGTGCTTTGTTCAATACCCAAAAGTTTGTTTAGGATATAGTTATTATTGGCTCCAAGTTCAGGCGCAGGAGTTATCTTTGTTTCAGGAGCATTATTCAGTGTCCAAGGAACATTGGGGAGTTTAATGCCCTTAAAGTCTTTATGAATGTAGTCACTGACAAAATTTCTATCCAAATGATGTTTATTTTGTATAACTTCTAAACTATCCATTGATGCACCACACATAATACCATTTGCCTGTAGTTTTTCCATTAGGTCAAACTTATCAAATTGTTTTGTCCAGTTTGAAATTAACTGTGTTAATTTCGCCCTATTTTCGATTCTTTTTTCATTGGAATTATATTTATTCAATTCAGAGATTTGTGATATTTCACAAAATTTAGTCCAGTCTTCATCATTTTCTATGACTAGAGCAATCCAGGAGTCGAATCCATTACATGGAAAAAGGTCATGAATACCGACATTTGACTCAAAATTTCCATCTCTTTCAATAATTTTGTTGTTCATAAAAAAATTCATCAAGGATTCTTGTAATAATGTGGTATTTGCTTCTGCCATCGAAAAATCAACATACTGTCCTAATCCTGTTCTATATCTTCCGGATAGACAACTAGCTACTAGGAATGTTTGCATCATTCCAGTTAATGGGTCTGCCCAAACGCCGCCAATCATAGGTGGTTTTTCAGGTATCCCTGTTTGATAACTCCACCCGGTGAAGCATTGGAGTAATGTACCATAAGCGACATGGTCTTTATCAGGCCCCGAGTGTCCAAGACCTGAAGAAGAAACCATAATTAGGTTTGGGTTATCTTTCTTAATATCTTCATATCCAAGCCCTATACGTTCAATTACACCACTGGCATAATTTTCTACAAGAACATCACTGATTGATATAAGCTTTTTAGCAATATCTACACCTTCTTCAGTACGTAGATTAAGACTTAAAGAAGTCTTGGATTGATTTAAAAAATGGAAGTTTCCACCACCACCTACTCTTGTAGGGTCTGGTCTTCTGTGACTTTCTATTTTTATTATTTCTGCACCCATCATGCCTAGCATTCTCGTGCATGTTGGCCCAGCAATGATCCAACTAAAGTCTATTACTCGTATGCCTTCTAATGGTAATTTATTCATAAAAGTGATTCTAAAATGCAATTTACATAATGTTAAGTAGTTATTAATATTTTTTGTGTTGTGTTTTGCATAATTATTAACTATAAAGGTAAAAACACGATAGAACTATAAGAATAGGAGAAGACGTAGTGTTAGGCCGTTTAAGTAATTTTCCACAAGAACAGCGAAAAATTATCCGTGGTTGGTGCTTATATGACTGGGGTAACTCAGCTTTTTCTACAAGTATAATGGTGGCTATTTTACCTCCATACTTTGTTGCTATATTTAAAGAAGCCTACCCACAGGGTCTTGATTTTGGCCCGTTTACTTTTACAGCAAGTTCTATATGGGCATTAGCGATAGCTTTAGCAACTGCTGTTATTGCTTTCTCAAGCCCTATTCTTGGAGCAATTTCAGATACGAGGAAAATAAAGAAAAAAGTTCTGGTTATTTATACTTATATAGGGTGTTTTGCAACTCTTCTTTTATTCTTTTCTGCATATACTGGGTACGAATGGGCGTGGTTGTTAATGTGTGCAACTTTAGCAAATGCAGGCTTTCTTGGCGCATGGGTTTTTTATAATGCATTACTTCCTAAAATTGTTGCAGAGGAATCGATAGATTATGTAAGTAGTTTAGGTTTTGCGTATGGGTATATAGGAGGAGGATTACTTTTAGCAATTCATTTGGTGGCAATCATATATTTTGAATCATCAGATTTTGTTATAAGACTATCTATGGCATCAGTTGCTGTTTGGTGGTATGTGTCAGCATTAATCACTTTTAAGAATGTTCCTGAACCAGAAGTTGATTCTATATATGAGAATGAAAAAATGACTGTACCCGAGGCATTTATGCAAGTTATAGGTACTTTGAAAAAAGTTTCAAAATTCCGAACTGTATTTTTGTATCTTATAGCATATCTTATTTTTAATGATGCTATACAAACGATTATTAGCGTTGCTGGGGCATTTGGACCTGATGTTTTGGGAGTAACCCTGCAAATTAATATGGTAACAATATTAATTATTCAATTTATAGCTGCACCTGGTGCGATGGCATTTGGCGTATTTGCAAAAAAAATCGGCTCTCAAAAAGCGCTATTAATAGCTTTGCTTGGATGGGCTTTTATTGTAGTAATTGCTCTTGGATTTGCACCATTAACCCCTGAAAATAAATCTGACTATGATATACAAATAAAAAGTCTAAATGATTCAAAATATGAAATTATTACAATACCTAGCTCAATAGAAAAACCAATAAAAGCTTTTGACGTTTTAGAAAATTATAGTGTTGGGGATCAGTTAGACCAAAATAATGTGAAAGAAATAAAGAAAATTGTTTTGGATGAAAATTTGTCTCCTTATTCTTTATATATTGATGGTGGAGCTGAAGCAATTTCTGGAATTGGTGGCTCACACAAATCAATTTTGAATGATTCTCTTTCAGTATGGCCCAAATTGATGAGAAGTATTTTATGGGAACCTTTAGGTATCAGTGTTTCATTGCAGTGGATATTTTTAGGGGTATTTGTTGGATTTGTTATGGGAGGAAGTCAGGCATTAGCTAGAAGTCTTTTTGCGGTAATAATACCTAAAGAACAATCAGGGGAGTTTTTTGGATTTTTTGGATTCGTAGGTCGATTTTCTGCAACAATAGGTCCAATTTTATATGGTATTGTTGCAGGTTTAATAGATCCAAGGTTTGGGGTGTTCTCTCTATTAATTATATTACTAGTCGGGACATTTATGCTTTGGAGAATCAAGTTAGATAATGTTTTGAGTAGAAATTAATTTTCTTTTACCCAGTCAATGATTTCTTTTGCATGCCCTTCCGGACTTACCTTTGGCCAAATATTAGATATATAGCCATTTTCGTCAATTGCAAAAGTTGTTCTTAAAATTCCAACTATAATCTTACCTTGGCGTTCTCTTTCACCCCATGCTCCGTATGTTTTTGCAAGTTCTGCGCCAGGGTCAGCTAATAAAGGAAAGTTTAAACCGAATTTATTGGTAAATTGTTGGTGAGATTCTTCATCATCTGGACTAACACCAAGTACTGTAACATTTAATTTTTGTAATTCCTCATTAGAGTCTCTAAATTCGCATGCTTCTATGGTGCAACCAGGAGTATCGTCTTTTGGGTAGAAATATAGGATAGTTTTATTTCCCTTCAAGGAGTCAAGGGAAATGTTCGACCCGTCTGTTGATTTTAAATTAAAATCAGGTGCTTTATCTCCTAAATTCAATACCATACCATACCCCCGTAGAAACTAATTTATATTTGGCTAACTGCGTTTTTTATTTCATCAAAGTCGGGTTGTTCTGGTGGGGCAACTGCAACTTTATATCGTATTGTACCTTCAGAATCTATAACAAATACAGCTCTCATTGAAGTCGTATATCCAGGCATTCCTGCAAAGTCGTTTACCGCAATCCCATAGTCTTCAATAGTCTTTCTAGAGTAGTCGCTAAGAAAAGGGAAATTTAAATTATTTTCGTTTACAAATGCGTTTTGCGCAAAAAAGGAATCTACACTTATTCCATAGACTTGTGCTCCAAGGTTATTATACTCAGAAAGTGCATCCCTAAATGTACAAGCTTCTTGTTGGCAACCACCTGTAAAAGCTCCTGGGAAAAATGCTAAAACTGTTGTTTTACCTTTTATATCTGCAAGAGTTACAGGTTGTCGTTCATTATTAATTAATGTTAATTCTGGGGCTGGTTGTCCTACTTCAGCTGACATATATCCTCCTTGTTTGGATGAGTTAAGAAATTGTTAATATTTAATAGTTTTAGCATTGTAACAAATTAATTTTTTTCTTTCTAGGCTTTTTATAGATGTAAGTTCGTTATACAATTAAGGTGATTTTAAACCATAAGTATTCATAAATCGTGGAGTATGTCGTGAATGAATTAATGAGCAAAATGGGATCTATAGGACAGTCACTTTGGTTAGATAATTTAAGTAGAGATATTATTGAATCTGGTGAATTAAAATCACTATTGGATTTAGGAATTACTGGCATTACTTCCAATCCGAGTATTTTTGAAAATTCACTCGCAAGTGATTCATACGATAAGCAGATAAATGACATACTTGATAAAAGTGATACCTTTAAGGTGTATGAAGATTTAGTGTGTAAAGATATTAGTGATGCGGCTGATATTTTACTTCCAATTTTTAATGAAACTCATGGTGAAGATGGATATGTTTCATTAGAAGTAAGCCCACTCATTGGATATGATACAAAAGCTACTATTCAGGAAGCAAAGTATTTATTTAATAGACTTAATAAACCTAATGTACTTATTAAGGTACCTGCGACTAGTGAAGGGATATTAGCAATTGAAGAACTTATTTTTGAAGGAGTAAACATTAATGTAACTTTGATTTTTTCTGTAGAACAATATAAAAATGTTCAAAACGCCTATATTAATGGACTTAAAAGGAGAATTGAAAAAGGTCAGGATGTAGATCACATCTACTCTGTTGCTTCATTTTTTATAAGTAGGATTGATACAGCAATAGATACAATACTTAATAATTCTAAATATGATACAAGTCATCTTCTAGGGGAAATTGCTATTGCTAATGCTAAGGTTGCATATGATGAATTTGATAAAACGTTTTCTTCAGAGGACTTTATGAGTGAAAATATGAAAGGTTCTAGGGTGCAAAGATTATTATGGGGTAGCACAAGTGCCAAAAACCCTAATTATAGTGATTTAGTATACGTTGATTCACTAATTGGTAATTTTACTATCAATACTATGCCGCAAATTACCTTTGAAGCATTTATAGATCATGGTAAAGCTGACAACACAATCCAAACAGGGTTAGAGCAAGCGAAGAATAGCTTGAATCAGTTGTCAGACTTTAACATTAATCTTAACGAAATAACGGATAAGTTACTTGTTGACGGTGTTAGACAATTTGCTAACTCTTTCACAAACCTTTTAAGTGCTTTAGAACTTAAATTAGGAGTGTAGAAGTAGTTAATTGAGTTTAATTATCTGCACCATCCGCAACATAAGCTCTTTCACCATGGTCACTCACATCTAATCCTTGATCTTCTTCAGACTCTTCTGATCGTAATCCTAAGCCTGGAATTATATCTAATATCTTGAGAAGGATTAGGCTGACTACTAAAGAATAGACAATAGTTACTATTACAAGTATAAAGTTTTCTACTAATAGTGTGGATGAACCTTCAATTAAGCCTTCTGTTCCACCAATAGCTTTTTCAGCAAAAATTCCAGTTGCTATTACACCAATAATTCCTCCAATACCGTGAACAGCAAAAACATCTAATGCATCATCCAAGTTAACTTTATTTTTAAAGTAGACTGCATAAAACGTTACAATTCCAGTAATTACACCTATGATTAAGGCAGAATCTACCCCTACGAATCCAGAAGCCGGTGTAATAGTTGCTAACCCTGCAATCGCACCTGTAGCAGCGCCTACACCACTAACTTTTCCACCATGATTCATTCCTAGTATTACCCATACAACCATAGCTGTTGCTGCAGCAGTATTAGTGACTAGAAAAGCGCTAACTGCTTGGCCATTTGCTGCTAAGCCTGATCCAGCATTAAAACCAAACCAACCAAACCAGAGCATTGATGCTCCTAGAATTACAAATGGTACATTATGAGGTTCTATACCTTGTTCAATATTTCTTCTTCTTCCGACTAATGCAGCTGCTGCAATGGCTGCCATACCTGCATTAATGTGAACGACTGCTCCACCAGCAAAATCTAAAGCTCCTCTTTTAAGTAACCACCCATCTGATGCCCATACCCAGTGAGCTATTGGTGCATATACTATAGTTACCCATAAAATTAGGAATACTAAGTAGGTCTTAAATTTAAATCTTTCACAAAATGCACCAGTAATAAGCGCAGGTGTGATAATTGCAAACATCATTTGAAAAATAGCAAATACTTGGTCGTCAGGTGTATCAACCCCATTAAGTGCAAAGTTTGAAAGTGATCCTATGAATGCATTGCCGCCTTCACCAAAGGCAAGAGAGTAACCCCATAAAACCCAAACTACACTAATGACTCCTAATGAAATAAAAGAATACATTACTGTAGAGATAACATTCTTTCCTCGAACTAAACCTCCATAAAAGAAAGCTAAACCAGGTGTCATAAACAACACTAATGCTGATGCCATCAACATCCAGGCAATTGAACCAGAATCCATAAATCCCTCCTAATCCCCATTTTAATTTTCAAAAAAAACATTAGGATTCAATCTATAGAAAGAATGTTAAATTCTTGTTACAAATAAGTTATATGTATGTAAAGCTCTCAGTTGGTTTAAAATTCATTTAGCTAAGATTTAAAATAGTTTTGTTATGTTGTCCAAGAGTAGGTGCGGGGCCTTTTATTTCGAGTGTAGCTTGTGATAATTTATACGGAAAACCAGTATAAGGAAAAACTCCTGCAATAGGATGGTCGATTTTCTGATAAAATTCTCGGCTGTTTAATTGTTTAGACTTATATAAATCGGCTGCAGTATTTACTGGGAAAGCTGGTACATGTGCATCTTGGCATGCACGATAGATGTCTTCTTTTTTTCTTGTACAAGTCCATTCTGAAAGCAATTTTTCAAGATCGACCCAGTTTGTTTGCCTTGATTTTCTAGTATCATATTCGGGTTTTAAAGACCATTCAGGGTTGCCAATAATTTTTAACCAAGCTTCCCATTGGTGATCTTCTCTTGGCGAAATTGTGATATATCCATCAATAGTAGGGAGCATTGCAACAATAGCTCCAACCTTTCTATCACTTGCTTTTCTTGATTGACGCTTTTTTGAAAAAGCTGCGTCAGCTAATGGTCCTTGAGGCATCATTGTGATAGATTCTAGTTTTGAAATATCTATATGAGTACCTTGTGAATTTTGTAATTGACTAAAGACTGAAATCATTGTGGCGGTTGCAGCGGATAAACCAGAAACAAATTCAGATTGGTGTCCACCAGCTCGTATTGGGGGTTCCTGATTTGGGTCTTCCACAGAGCTAGCAATTATATGAGCATAACTACTCATGTGAAAAAGAATTAAATCATTAGCTTTATAATCTTTATAAGGACCACTTAAACCAAATGGAGTAATTGTGGTAATTATCAATTTAGGAAACATTTTTGTTAATTTATCATAATCAAATTTAAAGTTTGAATTGAGCTGATATGATTGATCTTCAATTAAAACATCCGTGGTTTCCAAAAGGGTATATAAAGATTTAATATGCTCCTCATCATCAAAGTCTAAAGTAATACCAATTTTACTCGTGTTTAATGAGAGAAAAAGGCCACTTTTCTCTAGGTTTCTAATATCGTTAGGGAAAGGGCCTATTTGTCTAGCTATATCTCCTTCTTTGGGTTCGATTTTTATCACATTAGCGCCTAAATCAGCAAGTAATTTTGATGCAAAAGGAGCGGCAATATGTTGCCCTATTTCAATTACCTTTAATTCTTCTAATAATTTAGGATCCTTATTCAAATTCTCTATTGTCCTTTAAATTCTGGTTTTCGTTTTTCTGAAAATGCGAGTCTTCCTTCAGCATGGTCCTCGGATTGTCTAGCAAAAACTTGAGCTATACCTTGGTAATCAAAAGCAGTATCTAGGTCTTTATTCCATCCTTTATAGATAGCTGATTTAGTTAATCCTATCGATCTTGTTGGACCATTAGCTAATCTTTTTGCAAATGTTAAAGTTTCTTCTTCTAGTTTATCGTCTGGAACAATTTTATTAATTAATCCAAGTCTTTCTGCTCGTTCAGCATTTATTGAATCTCCAGTAAATGCTAACTCTAAAGTCAAGCCTATACCTATGTGATAATGCAATTGATTTGCACCAGTAGCTTGTGCCCATTTAATGAATGGGATAGCCATATCTAAAGTGTCTGATGCTATACGTATATCTGTACCCATTGCAAGATTAAATCCACCACCATGGGCGTGTCCTCTAAGACTTCCAATAATTGGTTTTGCAAGACGCCTCATTGCATTGACTACTAAAGTCCAACGGTTTGCACCAAATGTATAGTGTTTAACTTCATCTGGTCCGGTTTCTCTGGGGAATTTATCATTTTCCATTCCTTTTAGATCATCTCCTGCGCAAAATGAGCGTCCAGTACCAGTGAGAATGATACATCTCACATCATCATCCATTTCACAATCATTTAATGCGTCGAGAAATTCGTATCCAAGTTCAATGTTAATTGCATTTAGTCTTTCAGGTCTATTTAAAGTAATAGTTGCAATTGATTCAGATTTTTCTAAAGTTATGGTGTTATATTTATTAGCCATATTACTCCTATCGATTCTAAATTTTTGTCACTTTAGCATAAAATCATCCTATTTCGAACCCGTAAATGCAAAAAACCAACACATATCCTTTTAGTTTCAAACGATAGTGTTGGTTTTTTTCTATGTATAATTGCTATATTTTAATTAAATTGCGTTCTTACTGTACTAAAGTATACTGATTTTGTTTCCGATTTACTTAATTTTTTTTTATTCTATTTATGCAAATAAGTTAGTTTATTCTCGCAATAAGTAGGAGGGATTATGAATACCGAATATATTCATGTTGAAGAAAATGATGGTGTTTTATTTATAAAAATGGATGATCCAAAAACAAGAAATGCTTTGGGCTCTGACATGTCAGATGAAATTAATGATCAATTAGATAGACTTGAATCTGATCCTTCATTACGTGTATTAGTTTTATCTGGCGAGGATCCCTCTTTTTGTTCTGGTGCTAATGTACGTAATTTTAATAAAAATATTGAAGAGCGTGAAAAGAAGGCAGAAGAAAACCCTAATGTTGAGGATAGTATTTCTGCATGGGAACGCATGGAAGCGGTGTATGCTAACAAAACAGAAGACAGAGACCGGTTACGCTTCTTGCCTTTAAGATTACATAATTTACAAAAACCATCTATTGCAATGGTGAATGGATATGCTATGGGGATAGGCATGGGAATGGCTATTTCGTGTGATATTCGAATCGCATCCGATAAAGCTAGCTTTTCAGAAGCTTTTATCCGAAATGGATTAATTCCTGCTGATGGATCATGTTGGCAATTACCTAGAATGATTGGACTTGGTAATACCCTATTACTTCAATATTTAGGTGACCTTATTCCTGCCGATAAAGCATTTCAACTTGGATTAGTAAACGAAGTGGTGGAACATGACAAATTACTTGATACCACTATGGAATTAGCAAAAAGAATTGCTCAAGGCCCAACATATTCAATGTCATTAATTAAGTATTTGGTCCAAAAATCTTTATATACTAATCTTGAAGATAGCCTAAAGGTTGCTACCGTCGCACAAAATATTGCAAGGGGTACTGAGGATCATAAGGAAGGTGTTAGGGCATTTTTGGAGAAAAGGAAACCTAATTTCAAAGGTCGCTAGACTTAATTAGAATATATATTCACTTAAATTTGAAAAAGGCTTTGTGAGTCTTTGTAAGGTATTATTTTTGATTAATAAGACTTGATCTGCATATCTTTCAACCATGTCTAAATCGTGACTAGCTAGCAATATACCAATATTATTACGTGAAATATCCTTTAACATATTGAAAAATATTTTTCTGGTTTGGTAATCAAGATTACTTAGTGATTCATCTAATAATATAAATTCGTATAGACTAAGTTATTTATTTGCCAAGGTTTAAAAAGCTTTTTTGACTATTTTTTTGTTAATTCTATTAATTTATTAACTGATTCTATAGGTGGGCCAAGAGTTCCAGGTAGCTTTTCAGTTTTAGTTTTAATACCATGATAATCACTTCCTCCACACGGTATAAGGTTATATTTTGATGCAATATTTTTTAATCCATTAATAGTGTTGGTGTCATAGTTGGCATAGAAAACCTCTATTCCTTTTAAACCAGATTTAATTAGACTGGGCAATAGTTGATGAAGGTTTTTTATATAACCAGGATGAGCTAGAACAGGTATTCCTTCATATTGAAGAATAGTTTTTATTGCATCATATACATTAAGCCTAAATCTCTCAATATAGGCTATACCATTTCTTCCGATATATTTGTCAAAAGCTTCTTGGAATGTTGCTATAGATTTTATTTCTAACATTGCTTTTGCTATGTGGGGTCTACCAACAGCACCGTATCCTGCAAGTTCTTCAACACGCGACCATTGGATATTAATACCAATATCATTCAGTTTTTCAACCATTATTTTTGCACGTTCTACACGGTTATTACGGCATTCAATTAGTAATTTTTGTAAGTCTTTATTTTTATAATCAATAAAATAACCTAGAATGTGTATTTCGCCCTCATCGGTATCTGTATTAAGCTCTATTCCAGGTATTATAGTTAAATTCTTACCTTGCGAGGCAAGCATTGCTTCATCAATTCCATCTGTACAATCATGATCTGTTATAGCAATAATGCCCAGATTGTTTTTTAGTGCTAATTCTACTAATTTATCAGGCGTAAGCGCACCATCGGAATAGGTTGTATGGAGATGTAGATCTACATTCACCATAGGTAAACAAATCCTTTCAAACTGTACGTGAAATTATGTTGCAATTTCTACGTTACGTGTTTCTCTGATTACAGTTACTTTAATTTGTCCTGGATAAGCTAAGGTATCTTGTATTTTATTTGCAACATCTCGAGCTAATTTTGCAGCAGAAGTATCGTCAACAGTATCTGGTTGTACCACTATTCGAATTTCTCTACCTGCCTGTATTGCAAAACTTCTCTCAATACCAGGAAATTCATTTGCTACTGCTTCTAGAGCCTCAAGTCGTTTTACATAGTGTTCTAAAGTATCTTTTCTAGAACCAGGTCTTGCTGCACTAACTGCATCCGCTGCTGCAACAATGAAGGCTTCAATAGATCCCATATCTTCATCATGATGTTCCATAATTGCACGCCATATTGGTTCAGATATTCCATGTTTTTGAGCAACATCAGCACCTATTTCTGCGTGCGTACCTTCAACTTCGTGAGTCAAAGCTTTACCAATATCGTGCAGAAGTCCACCTGCTTTGGCAACTTCAATATTAGCACCGAGTTCAGCAGCAAGCATACCTGCTATATTTGAAACCTCAATACTGTGTTGAAGTATATTTTCGCCATAACTATATCGATACTTTAAGCGACCAATTAGGCGAATTAATTCAGAGTTCATTCCTCTAACTCTTGTTTCAAAAACAGCTCTCTCACCTTCTTGCCAAATAATTTCATCAAGCTCTTCTTGAGCTTTTTCTACAATATCTTCAATTCTAGCTGGATGGATTCTACCATCTGCAACTAAGTTGGTAAGTGCTATTTTTGCAACTTCACGCCGTATTGGATCGAAACAAGAAACACTAACTGCTTCTGGAGTGTCATCAATTATTAAATCTACCCCTGTTGCTGCTTCTATTGCACGAATATTTCTACCTTCACGTCCAATTAATCGACCTTTCATTTCATCATTTGGAAGTTTAACAGTAGAAGTACTATTTTCTGATACAACATCTGAGGCTAACCTGTGTATTGCTAAAGTTAATACACGTTTGGCTTGGTTATTCGCATCATTTTTGTATTCGTTTTCTAAATCTCTATAGCGCTTAGCTAATTCAAATTTGATGTCTTCTTCAGCTTTTTTCATTAAGGCATTTTTAGCATCGGAGATTGATACACCAGCAATTATTTCAAGTTGCTTTACTTCTTTTTCCTTAATCTCCTCTAATTCTGCTCTTGATTCATCAAGTAAATTTTGCTTTCTATCTAATTCAGCTTCTATTTGGCGATGACGTTGCTGTGTACTTTCATTCTTTTGGGAAATTTGTTCTTCCCTTTGGTTTAATCTTCTTTCTGTACGATTAAGATCTGAGCGTCTATCGCGTAATTCTTTTTCAGATGTACTGCGAATGTTTAGTGCTTCCTCTTTTGCTTGAAGTACAATTTTTCGTTTGTTTTCTTCAGCTTCTTCTATAACACTAATTGCTTTTAAACGAGCTTGCGTTACACCTCTACGATTCAAGATAAACTGAACCGTTGCTGCTAAAATAATTCCTACTACTAAAGCCGAGAAGACGGGAATTAATGTTTCCATAGATCCGTCCTTTCGATTAAAGGGCTCGCATATATTAACAAACCACTTTAGTTAAATGTAAACTTCTATGGTGTCACTGTCAAGTATAGGCTATATAAATAGATATATTCTTTAATTATTAAATGCTAAACTGATTTACGATATATAAAGTACTAAAAAATAATGAATAGAAAATCTTTTGATAATATTGATAATGTTTTCTCAAATCCTCCTGAATGCTTCGATAAATTTAGACTCATCGTAGATCAAGGGTTATTTGATTGTATTGGCCCATTTAGTAACGAATTAAAAAAAACAATGGGTTATCATCTAGGTTTTAATGATCAAGATGGCAATTTATTAGATAAGCGTTCAGCCGGTAAATCTTTGAGGCCTACTTTAAGTTTACTGGTATGTGAATCATTAACTAGTGACTACTTACCAGTTTTATATTCAGCTCTTGCAATCGAACTGATTCATAACTTTTCATTAATTCATGACGATATTCAAGATAGAGATACAGAGCGTAGACATCAAAAAACAGTCTGGACTTTGTGGGGGGAACCTAGAGCATTATGGATTGGGAATACAATGCGTTCTCTAGCTGATTCTACTCAATCAAATATTGAGCTAGATTCTACTATTATGTTGAAGGCTGCTGAACTTTTATCCCAAGCTTCTATGGAAATGATTGAAGGGCAATTTATGGACGTAGAGTATGAAAAAAGATTACATGTTACCTCGGATGAATATTTGTTAATGATTTCCAGAAAAACTGGGGCTCTGATTAGATGTGCTTCAGAACTTGGTGCTCTTCATTCTTTAAATGACGAATATATAACAACAAAATTTAGAGATTTCGGATCACATCTAGGTAGGGCTTTTCAAATTCGTGATGATGTTTTAGGTATTTGGGGAGATACGAAAATTACCGGAAAGCCTGTTGGGAGCGATATATTACGAAAGAAAAAAACATATCCAATTTTATTAGCATTAGATGTTGCAAATGAGGTAGATAATCCAGAATTAGCAAGTTTAATGTTTCAATCTGAGATTTCAGATTTAGAAATGGATAAAATTATTACAATAATGAGTGATTATGAAGTTTTTGAAAAATCTCAAAATATGATTGAATATCACTCAGAATTAGCTCTTGAATGTATTAATAGTGTTAAAGACTCACTATCAAAATGGGGTTATAATCAATTATGTCATTTAACAAATTACTTAGCATATAGACTATCCTAATAGAGGTAAATGGTGTTATTTTGAAGAGAAAGCAATTAGTAGATTTAGCTTTCCAATATTGTGAATCTTTGGCGAAAAGTAACTATGAAAACTTTTTTATTGGAACATTATTCTTACCTAGAAAAATAATTAAACATTTTCATTCAATTTATGCTTATTGTCGTATGATTGATGATTTTGGGGATAAATTTTCTGGGGAATCGAATAATTTCCTCGATTACGCTGAAGAGCAATTAAATTTATGTTATCGAGGTAAACCTGATTCATTAAGTTTTCATGCTCTGTATAAAACAATTTGTGAATTTGATATACCAATAAAACCTTTCCAAGATCTGATAGAAGCCAACAGAATAGACCAGAATAAAAAAAGATATAATACTTTTGCAGATCTTTTATTGTATTGTGAAAAATCTGCAAACCCTGTCGGACATCTTGTTTTATATATTTTGGGTTTTATTGAAGATAAATGTTTTGAACTGTCTGATTTAACTTGTACAGCATTACAGCTCACAAATTTTTGGCAAGATGTTCAAGAAGATTACATTTTAAGAGATCGTATATATATTCCCTTAGAAGATATGAAAAATTTCAACTATAATGAACAACAATTATGGAATCGCGAGTATAACCAAAGCTTTGTAAATCTAATGCAATTTCAGATTGATAGAACATCAGGTTATTTTTCAGAGGGATTAAAGTTACTAGATTATATTTCGGGTAAGCCAAAAATTGAAATTGCTATGTTTAATCTTGGGGGTCTAGGTGTTTTGGAAAAGATTAAGAAAAGAAAGTACAATGTTTTTTTAGGCAGACCAAAATTAAGTCACATAGATAAAACAGGGCTTTTATTAAAATCAGTTTTGATTTCAAATCGGTTAGGATATAAATTATTTGGACACATTAGGCATTAGTGATATACAACTAGAATATGCTTATGATTATTGTGAACAGATCACAAAAGAAGAGGCTAGAAATTTTTATTATGCCTTTATTACTTTACCAATGCGAAAAAAAAGAGCGATATACACTGCGTATGCTTTTTGTAGACGATGTGATGATGCTGTAGATAATAGTGAATCTACAAATGAAAAAAAACGTTTGTTAGATGAAATTGAAAATAATTTAAAATCTGGAATAAATTTAGATAAGTCAATTCTCGAAAATAACCCGATAATTTTAGCAACTTGTGCCATAATTGAAGATTATAATATTCCCCAACAGTATTTTTTTGATGTAATCGAAGGCGTAAGAATGGATATTGAATTTACAACATTTGATTCTTTTGATGAAGTTAAAGAATATTGCTATAAAGTTGCCAGTGTTATTGGTTTAATTTGTATAAAAATATTTGGATATACAAATCCTAAAGCAGTCGAATATGCAATTGATTTCGGTTTAGCAATGCAATTAACCAACATATTAAGAGATATTCTAGATGACTTAAATGAAAACAGATGTTATTTAGCTTATGAAGAAATGGAAAAATTTAATTATTCAATAAAGCTATTAACAGAATCTTTGTATAATGAAGATTTTATACAATTAATGAAATTTGAAGTTGATAGAGCTAAAAGATATTTTGAATCAGGATCAAGGTTACTCCCTCTTGTAGATATAGATTCACGTATTTGTTTGGTAATCTTATCAAAAATATATAGCAAAATTTTAAAAAAAATTGAGAAGTCTAATTATAATATTTTTCAAACAAATTATAGATTGAACACATTTGAAAAGTTATCCATTATGGGATTTGCATGGTTGAGATACAAAATAACCAAGAAATAAAAAAAAATAATGCCATAGTAATTGGGGGAGGTATCGCTGGGATATATAGTGCCATTTTATTACAAGAAAAGGGCTATATAGTTTCATTGATTGAACAGAGAAAATTTTTAGGTGGTCGAACTTATTCGGTTAAAAAATCTTTAAAACCTCAATATGATAATGGGCAACATTTACTCATGGGTTGTTATCGAAATTTATTACAGTTTTTCAAAAAAATTGGAAGCTTATCTGAAATACATTTTCAAGATTCATTTAGTGTAAAAATCATTGATAGAACAGGAAAGATTGGAATTATTCGCGATACAAAATTTCTTCCATTCGGATTGATTCTATTAGTTTCACTATTAAAATATCCGTATATAGGATTTCAAGAAAAATTGAGCGCAATATTTACATTAGTAAAAATGAAATTCATAAATAGAAAAAATCCTAAGTATCAAAGTTTTTCTTTTTCCGAATGGTTAGAACATAATGGGCAATCTAAAAATGTAATCGAAAAATTTTGGGATTTAGTCATATTGCCAACATTGAATGATCATGTTTCTAAAGTAAGTGCAGATATGGGTTTAATGGTTTTTCAAGAATCAGTTTTACGAGGAAATCGTTACGTAAAATTAGGATTCCCGAAAGGTACCCTAGATGAAATTATATCTATTCCAGGCAAAGAATTTATTGAAAATAAGGGTGGAACTATATACGTGGGCAATGGTGTCATGAAATTATTCTATAAAGATAACAAAATTACCAATATCGAATTAAAAGACGGGACAAAATTATCTGCAGATGTAATCATAAGCGCAGTACCTTCAAATTCTCTTTACAAGATTCTTCCAGAAGAATTACAATCGGATAAATTTTTTAACAGATTACCCCAAATAGAACATTCTTCAATTGTTAATATTTATATTTGGTTAAATACAAGAATAATGAACGATCAATTTATTAATGTTATTGATAGTCCCTTACAGTGGATTTTTAATAAATCATCACAAGATAATCAATATCAATTACTTGATATTTCAATAAGTGACGGTAAGGATTTATTGCAAAAAACAACAGCAGATATAATTGATTTAATCTTTAAAGAATTAAAATCTATTTTCCCAGAATTTGATGTTAAATTTGTTGAAAAATATAAAATAATTAAAGAAAGAAAAGCTACATTTAGATGTACTCCTAATACTAAGAAATACCGCTTGACTAATATTTCCCCTATAGATAATTTGTATATTGCTGGCGATTGGGTTGATACTGGATGGCCATCTACAATGGAGAGTGCGGCTATAAGTGCTTATAACGTAGTTAATGTGATTGAGACTAATAATAAACAGTAAAAAGTATTCTTAGGAGAAATTATGAAACCAAAAGAATGGGATTTATCGGGTAAAAATGCACTTGTTACAGCAGGAGGCGATTTTATTTCTAATGCTGCAATTGTAGCATTAGAAGAAGCTGGTGCAAATGTATGTGTTCTTAATTTTGATTCTCATAGTTCTAGCGGTAATAATATATTTTTCTCTGAGAGAAATAATCGTAAATCATTATTAGAATCTTTAGATAAAATTGAAAAAGAATTTGGGAATATAAACATTTTAGTTAATTGTGCACAAAGTGTATTGGGTAAACCGTTTGTGGATACAACTGATAGTGAACTTAATTTTTTACTTGATACAAATATTAGGAACACCTTATTGGTAATTCAAGAGGTTGGCAAAAAAATGTTAAATCACGAATACGGGAGAATTATAAATGTTATTTCTGCATTAGCACAAATAGGTTTAAAGAATGCAGTTTTATACTCTGCAACACAAGCTGCTATTGAACAAATTACCAAATCATTGTCTTTAGAATGGGCTTTAGAAAACATAAGAATTAATTCTATTGCGATGGGATGGTTTAAAGATCAGATAACAGACGAAGCACAGAAACAAAATTTATCTAAATATATTCCACTAAGAAGATTAGGAGAATCAGAAGAAATAGGACCATTATTGGTCTATTTAGCTTCTGAATTTAGCGATTTTGTTACCGGCCAGACAATTTTTGTAGATGGTGGCGCAGCATCACACGCATAAATTACATAGTAAATATTAGTGCAATTAAAATTCCGAAAGTAATCATACTAGTTATACTAATCCGTATGATCTCGCGTTTGTATGGAAGGGTGTTTTGATTTGGGATTTTTGTTGTTTTAGATTTTAAGATATTAGTGGATTCTGTATTTGATTTTATTGGTTCACTTGTTGTAATTGGTTTGCTTTCTTCTACCGAAACACTTTTCCCCGGTCCAACGTTAGGTACTTTAACTCTATTTTTTCTTGTTTTAGTTTTTGGTTTATTTGCCATTTTATTTTTCAAACACTATTTTTGATTAGTTTCACATTTAAAACTATAGAATAATACCAAAGTTTGTCAACAACAAACACTATCGTTGAAATGATTTATCATAAATTTCAAGAAGTTTATTATCATTAAGATGTGTGTATATTTGTGTTGTAGATATATTTGAATGTCCTAATAGATCTTGTACATTTCTTAGACTTGCACCTCCTTCGAGTAGGTGGGTTGCAAAACTATGACGTAATGTATGTGGGGAAAATGATTTTATTTTTGTTGCGTGTACAATCTCTTTTGTTAATAGCCAAATTGACTGTCTAGTTAATTTCGCACCTCGTGAATTAACGAAAACAGTTTTCATATCACTAGATTTTTTTCTGGTAAGTTTAGGTCTAACGAAATTTATATAGTTAGACAATAGTGTTGAAATTGACGAATACATGGGCACCATTCTTTGTTTTGATCCCTTACCAGTACAACGTAGGTGTTGTTGTTCGATACTAATATCATTTAAATTAAGATTGATAAGTTCGGAAACTCTCATACCTGTAGCATATAATAGTTCAATCATGATTAAATTTCTTACACCTATTAGTGAGGTATCATTTTTTAAGTAATCTAATATAGAAAGAATATTATCTATACTTAAGGTATTAGGTATAGATAATCCTTTTCGTGGAGTTTTAATATTTTTTGTTACATTTTCGAATAAAATTCCCTCTTCTTCTAAATAACTGACAAATGATTTAATTGATGCAATTTTTCTTGAAATGGTTGTAGCAGCATATTGTTTTTTCTGCATTATTTTTATATATAGATTTATGTTTTCACGGGTTATTACCTTGATAAAATTAATTGAATCATTGTTTTTATCGATTGAATTAAAGAATTGGTTTAGATCATTTCGGTACGCAGCTGTAGTATTTATAGATAGACCTAGATCAATCATTAGGTACTGAAGAAATTGTTCTATTCTTATATCCATAGCAATTCCCTTAAGTTTATTACATTTCATGATACCATGATGATTACATCTATGGAATGAAAGGGTTTTAAGAATTTGTTGACACAATTACATAACACTTTTAGAATTCTTTCTTTGGAGGTATAAATTATGACAATAGGAATAGATCCATTTATATTTCGGGATCCAATAGTATTGAGTTGGCATGGATTCTTTACTTTTGTTGGTGTTGGTCTAGCAATCTACTTAATTGATCGATGGTCTTCAAAGGAAGAAATCGACAGCGATGTGATTTATTCTGTAGCTTTGTGGGTTATTATTGGCGGAATATTAGGTGCCAGGTTAGTTCACGTTATTGATAGATGGGATTATTATCAAGATAACTTGAGTCATATATATCAAGTATGGCGTGGTGGCATTGCTATATATGGTGCTTTAATTTTTGGTACTTTATCTGGCCTTAGTAATATTTTTATACGTAAATATCTTGGCTTTGTTTATGCAGGTCAAAAACAAATTTGGCTTAAAAACCTTGTTGGAGAAAAAATAGCTAAAGG
>VFGE01000029.1 GCA_009392515.1 SAR202 cluster bacterium
TGCTGTTAATGGATGATTATCAAAAGTTACTCCATATTTAATGGCTTTCATATCACTATTGTTACATAGTTGTATAAATTCTCCCTCAACAAGCTCACATGAGGACCATATAGTATTAGAAGTGTATTGTTTAGTAAGGGGGTCTAATGTTATTTTGAACGAATAACCTTCATCTATATGTTTTACAGGAGAAGGGTTTGGGATTGAAATGTTATCAAAGGAATCAGAAGTATATATGGTGCTAGGTTTAACAGCCTTGTTATCGGTTTTGATAATTATTTGAAAGGACTGAACTGTTTCCGATTTATTTTTTATCCCTAATATGAAATGAAGGTTGTAATTGTGAATTTCATAATCAGCATGAACAATAGGTTCTTTTGAGAGCTCACAAATCAGAGAATCATTTCGCCATTCATATTTGCCTATAGAACTACCGTGGAAAGTAGTAATTACATCTATGTTTGGGTTATCCAAGTTATTTGTCCAAGGAAAGTTGCGTATATGCTGATAGTTTATTTATTTCTGAATCCCAGTCAGCATCAAGGCTCCATTTGGAATTGACATTTCTACGGGATAACAATATTGAGTAGTAGTTCAGGGGAACGGCTTCAGTTAATGATGCGATTAGATATCTAATCACAGCTTCTTTATCAAACATATAATTGTCAATCGCAGATGCTATAAGCTTAGGTAGGTCTGTTATGTTGGATATTTTAGTAACCATTTGATCCGGTAAGAACTCATATGGAGTGTTTCCTAAAATCATCACGGGCTTTTCATGTAATATGCCTTCCCATCCGACTGATCCAGCTATAGTAATTACCAATTGGCATTGCTTGACTAATTGAGCAGTAGGTAATAAAGGTTCTATGAGCCTGACATTAGGTATGTCTAAAATTTTATTGTAAAAACTAATAGGCCGTTTACCAAAAGATTTTGGATGATCTTTAACAATCAAAATAGTGTTTGCAGGTAAACTTAATGAAATATTGCGGATTACTTCTATCTGATTGGTATAAAAGGGAGCGTCAACTAATAATGCTTTTTCAGGTTCAGTGTGCAAAGGAAAAAATATGTAATTATGATCGTTTAATTCAGTAAGTTTGAGGTATTTTTTCTTCAATA
Organism: SAR202 cluster bacterium; assembly: GCA_009392515.1. Lineage (NCBI taxonomy): Bacteria > Bacillati > Chloroflexota > Dehalococcoidia > SAR202 cluster bacterium. The sequence goes on from VFGE01000029.1 coordinate 1,126, forward strand.
CTTTTCGTATTTGTAATTTCAGGAGCGGCTTTAGGATGATTTCATAATATAATGGTTTGATTATTCCTGGGTCATGGTTGTCTCTTAAATCTCCATATTTAATTCGTAAATCAATTAGAGCCATGTTGAGAAGTTTATAAGCTTTGAAGACTTTTAAAGTGTATGAACAAACTTTTGCAGGTATGCTGAATTTTGCAGACATACTTGTCCCTTCATATGTGTAATTTGACGTTCTTGATTCATTGAAAATTTTAGTTGCTTCTTCATAAAATGGGGTTTCAGGATTGGGGTGAGAGATTGAGAGATATCTGTCACGAATGAAATTTGAAGGTTCAGTTATATCGCTGCCGAAAGTCATGTAGTTCCCGATGCGAGTGGGCCTGATATTTAAAATCTTGATACCTCTAGATTTTGCAAATAAATTGCACAGATATTCTACTAATGTTACACATATGAACGATACGATAAAATCTGGTTTCACTTGGTCAAATAGTCGCTCTACTTCTATTAACGATTGCTGAAGAATTTGTAATTGCTCATGTTCAGAAAATCTAGATTTATAGTCTTGGAAATAAGTGCATTTTTTGCCGTTATTGATTCGTCTGTCTACCATCAAAGCTTGTCTAAATCCTTGAACGTTTAAATCCTGTTCGTATTTTTCAAGTAATTTATGGTCAACAATGACATCTTTATGAGAATTAGTAATATCCCATTCTGACAAGACGTTGAATTGTTTTAATAGATTGCGTGGATGTTTCTTTTTGAAAGTTTTTACAGAGCGTCGATGAGACACTACCATACCAATCTCAGATATTTCCATTTCACGCTGGAGATCTAATGCTAAATCATGGAACATCTTGATAGTGCCTGATTGGCTAACAAATATGGCGTTCATTGTTGCTCCTTCAAGATGTTAACGAATTTTTCTGCAATGAATGATTCTGTGGCTTCCATAGACTCGAAAGTGCAACCGCCAATGTGTGGTGTGATAAGTACGTTTTTAGGGTTTGTATTTTGAATATAGTTCCATAATGGACTACTTTGTATATTATATTCCTGGTCCAATACGTCTACTGCTACACCTGCAAGTTGTCCACTTATTAGACAACTGACTACGTCGTGTTCGTTTAGAATTTGTCCACGTGATGTGTTAATGATATAACTCGCTGGATTCATTTCTAATATTTGTTTTTCCCCTATAAGACCAGATGTAGATGAATCGTACGGCAAATGAATGGATAAAATGTCAGATCCGTGAAGGGCTTTCATTAGATCGGTGCTGCAAGGATATTCTTTGATATTTTTATTATCGAAACATTTGATGTTCATTTGAAATGCTGTAGCTATCTGTGCTATTTGGGTTCCAAGGCGGCCCATTCCCAAAATGCACAGATTTTTATTTTTTAGTTCATGTCCTTTATGTTCCATCCTATCCCAACCCCCCATTTTCACGTGTTCTACGGCTGCTGGGATGTTTCTTAGCAGAGACAACATTAGTGTCATAGTATGTTCAGCCGTAGCTGCAATAGATGCTAAGAATTCAAATTCTCCTTTGAGAGAGATGATTTGTATTTGCCGATTTTGACATTCTACTTGGTCAATATGGTCTAATCCTGTAGTAGCAGTAAGTATAAATTGGAGCTTAGGAAATCTATCTAAGAACTTACTATCTACTCTTTCGTGCAGTCGAGTAATTATGGCATGAATAGGTTTTTCTGTATGGGTATCGTAATAATTCCCAATGGTTTCTAGTATAGATATAGCCTTGTAGGAGTATTCGGATGGCTCATTGTTAAATATGTTTATCATAACAAGTTATTTTCCCACGCCGGTACAATAATTCTTGCAAGCTCTAAATCCTCATAATCGTCTAAATTGCATATATATTTTTTGGGCATTACATAAGGGACTTTATTGTCAACAATTATTTTATTGTCGCACATTAATATACTACGTCTTGCAGCATAAATGGCACCGTTTCTAACAAAACTTTGCTGAATGTCTTGCCGTCTTTTTCGTTGATTAGTATTTCCCATAATGGGGGATAGTATGGAGGAGCCTGTCTCTAAATTTGTGTCTATATGGTATTGATGATCGGGTAAAAAAACTCCACAGTCGGCAACACTAACAACTCCTTCGACAGTATCATCGTCATTCATGATTTGAATAACATTGTCTATGTCTTGGCCGGTTCGGATCGGAGAGGTCGGTTGTAAAAGGATTATATTGTCAAAGGTACATTCGGTATTTTTTTCCATAACTTGTACTGAATCTTGTAAGGATAGGACAACAGATGATTCATCCTGAGCCAGATGAGGAGGGCGATCTCTAAAGAAAATGTCGTTACTACGAGCTATTTCTAATATGTCTGGATGGTCAGATGTAACTATGATGTGACTAATCAAAGCGCTGTTTTTTGCAGCAAATATAGCATGCTCAATTAAATTTCTAGAACCAACTTGCATTAAATTTTTATCACGAATTCCTTTGCTTCCAGCTCGGGCTGGAATAATTGCTAAATTGGAAGAAATGTTTGACGGCATCACAATAAGAGAGTTTTGCTTATATTGAATTTACATTCTGAGAGGATGGAAGCAATTTTTTCACCAGCAGTACCATCACCATATAAATTGTCCTGGGTTATGTCTGTTCTACTCAATTGCCTTTTAACAGCGGAAATAATATCAGCAGAATCATGGGAACTATCTATAACATTGGAACCACGTTCCCTACCAAATTGCCTAGTGCCTAAATTAACTGCAGGCACTCCCAAGAAAGAACATTCTCTGATTGCTACACTGGAATTTCCTATAATACATGAACTAGATATTGTTAATTTCAGAAAATCTTCAGGAGACATATTTATCACAAAATGGATCTTGGAATGTTCGTGGTGTTCTCTAAAAACCCGTATTTCTTTGGATATACCTGCTGAACCCGCATCTGGGTTAGGCCAGAACCAGAAAGTAGGCATATTTAATTTGGTTATAGCTTCCAAAGTCTCCAAGGTTTGGTTGTTGGATAGGTAATGTTCAGTTGTTATAGGATGTTGCATAACTATTAAGTAATCTTCGGAAGTATTAAAAGTATTACCGACACCACCATACTTTTCAAATGGGTTGAAGTCTAAAGGTGAGTTTGAGTCAATTTGTTTCGCAATATCAATTGAAGGACACCCCGTGACATAGACAGAATCCGGATTTTCTCCCATGGAGATTACGCGTTCATAAGCTTTATTTGTTGATACGAAATGTATATCTGAAAGTTTTGTTATTGCATGTCTTACTTTTTCATCAATTGACCCAGTTACTTCTCCTCCCTGAATGTGAACCACAGGGATATTTAAGTAAGATGCTGCAATTGCGGTAGCAAGGGTTTCATATCTATCCGCGATAGTTACAACTGCGTCAGGTTGCAGTTTGTTAAGTTCTGAAGATAATTCTATGATGGCTAAACCTGTAGATTTAGCAGATGATAGCAGGGTTTCTCCTTCAATCATGTGATATATTTGAGCATCAGGGATGAACCCATCCTCCAGGATAAAATCTATCGCTGAGCCATATTTTGGTAGCAGAGCTGAACCTGAAATTATTAATTGCAGCTCTAAATCAGGATGGGATTGGATAGCATATAAGGCTGATCTTATTCTTGAGTAGCTAGGCCTTGCAGTTATTACTACGCAAATCTTACGTTTCATATTATATTCTCCAATAAATAATTGGCAGCTTCTCTTACAGCTCCGGCTCCTCCTGATTTGGTCAATTTTATGGTTGCAACGTTTAATATTAAGGATTCTGCATCTGAAACTGCAAATGATAAGCCAACGTTTTGCATAATTTCAAAGTCATTAATATCATCACCTACATAGGCGACTTGTTGAGGTTTTATATTGAGTTCGGTACATAGTTGCTTGAGAACTGCTACTTTGTCAGTGATACCACAATACACTAGCTCGATATTGAGCTTGTTTGCTCTGGATCGTACTATGTCTGAGTCTTCCCCTGTGATTAAAGCAATTGTAATATTGTGTTCTTGTAATAAACGTAGACCAACAGCATCTCGGGTATTAAATTTTTTCATGATTTCACCATTAGCAGTGTAATACATTCCACCATCTGTTAGGGTGCCATCTACGTCTGATATAAATAATTTAATTTTAGAAGTTTCAGTCATATCAATCCTTTAGAATAAATCCGAGTTTTGGTAATAAGGGTTGAGTAATTTAAGGAAGTCTTCGGGACTTGTAGTGTGAAATAATTCTATATACGGTTCTGCATGCTCCTTATTAGGCGTCGCATATATTGAGTTAGCTGCGTTTAGTCCTCGTGCTCTATGTTGGTAATTGAAAGAACTGTTTTGAGACTTCCATAGTCCCATAAGTTCAAATTTTTGAGGTTCTGATTCTGTTATATCAATGGCGATATTTGGGGAAATCATAGTGTTAACTTGATAGGACCATATTTCTTTTATGTTTTTAGTATTAATATGTTTTAAACTCTCCCATACTAAGAATGTGGCTCTTCGATGGTCTAAAGGGGACTCCAGGAAATATGGCACGAATATGCATTCTGGGTCAAATGCCGTTATAATGTTTGTGATTTGCTTAATTGCATTATTGATGTCTATAAATGATCCACGAGTAGGTATCCCTAGAAAAACTGGGTCATTATTATTGAGTTTAGCCCACACAGCTTTTGCTTCTTGTTTTCTGACTTCTATCGCATCTAAACGCTCAGTGCCATGCAATTTTGGTGATATCCCATCCATTACATATACTACCTGTACATTGGTATTTGTCTCTAGGGAATTTAGGATAGTTCCCCCACATCCTATGATGTCATCGTCTTGATGGGGAGAAAATATAAGGATATTTGATGCATCAGGTGTGGCTTTGACCGTTATATCGTTAGGTTTGAAGAATGAGTTCGATTCGATAAGATCTTTTACAATATTGAAGTCTCGCTGCTCAGATAAAAATTCTCTGTACAGCTTTGCTCTCAAATAGTACGTGTTCAAGTAATCTTGAGGAAGTAGTAATTTAGCTAATCTGTTTTTAATTTTGTTTAATATTTGCATGCTGATTGTTAAATTGAGTGAAATGGTTTTGCGTCAATAAATTTTTGAAACCAAAGTTCAGTGTTTATCCATTGCCAAACGAAAAATGAATTGTCATGTTCAATATTTTGAAATTGGGTATAAGTGGCTTCAACCATTTTGGGGTCAAACAAGCCACGCGTTTTGAATGACGACGAATTTATAATATCAAGCACCCAGGATTTCAGTTCTTTTTTTAACCAAGGAGTTTGGGGTGTTACGACAGATATTTTGTGTTGTGAGGTTAAAGTTTCAGGTAGTGATTGTTGCGCCATGTGTCTTAGAATGAATTTGCCTTGCCCATTCTGGATTTTTAAATGATTCGGGAGTTTAAAGGCAAATTCTACTATGCGATGATCTAGGAAAGGGACTCGTAATTCTATTCCAGACGCCATGGATAGTTTATCGTTCATTCTAAGCACTCTTGGGAGTTTGGTATGGATAAGATCTTGATACAGAATATTGTCTAAATATTTGGTGAAAGGTTTATTAAATCCTGCGAATTGGTTGTCTAATTGGGATATTTCTTTTGAAAGGCATTTGGTTTGTAAGTGTTCTGTTGAATCTTGGTTTTGCGGATGCCAGTCGTTTTTGAGTATGGATTTGATCTCTGCTTTGGTGAAGTCTGACACGGATGCAGGTGGCACTCTTTTTTCTAATTCATTCCAGCCGTGTTCTGTAACTATATCAGCATAATGATAAGCCTGGACATATTTGTATCCAGCAAATAATTCATCGAATCCTTGTCCTTCCATGGAAACTTTATTTTTATTGTTATGAATGGTTTTATGTAGATCGTAGTACGCTAAAGTTGGGATTCCTCCAAAAGGAGCTTCTTGAAACCATAAGAGTTCTTCAGTTAATTTTGGGATAGACGAAGCTTTTGTTATGTGAGTGATATGGTTGAAATTTTCAAGACCTAGTTCAGGGATTAAGTTAGACTCGTTGTAATTAGGATCCTCAAATGCACTAGTAAAAGTAGTCATTGGTTGAGACACATCTAAACTATCAATCAATGTGGCTAAAATCCCAGAATCAAGCCCCCCTGACAAATTCACACTTACAGGTACATCGCTTCTCATATGCAGTTTTATTGAATCTGATACCAAGCATTTCAATTCTTCAGAATAGTCGTTCAAAGAAGAATCAGGGTTTTCTGTGGATTCTTGTAGTTCCCAGTATGGATAGATTTGAATCTGGTTTTGTGTATAAATAAGGTTATGCCCACCGCGCAATACTTGAATATCTTCAAAAAAAGTGTCTTCTGAATGATCATAATACCCCGTGGTCAGGTATGTGGACCATTGTTTCCAATTGGGTTTCAATGGTATGTTGCATGCTAAGAGAGCTTTTATCTCTGAAGCAAAATATAGAGTATTATTATTTAAATGGTAAAAAAATGGTTTGATCCCCAACCTATCTCTGGAACAAAATAGCATATTTTTACGCTCGTCCCAGATTGCAAATGAAAACATGCCTATAAATTTCTCGACACATTTTTCACCCCATTTGATATAAGCGGCCAGTATCACTTCTGTGTCACCAGTAGTTTGGAATGAGTAATCTGTTAGTTGTTGCTTTAATTCTAGATAATTGTAGATTTCCCCATTAAACACGACTGTGATGTTTCCACTGTTATCCGACATCGGGCAGTTAGCTGACTCTGTTAAATCTATGATGCTGAGCCGAGTGTGTCCTAAGCCTATTGTACGGTTGTAATTTATGAAATGACCTTCATTATCAGGTCCCCTGTGGCTTTGAAATTTGGTCATCGAGTAGAGTAAATTAACATCCCAATTTTCTCCAGCTATTCCAGATATACCACACATGATTAATAAGTTTCCATTTCGTGGAGAGTTTTTATTTCGTTCATGTAATCTATGATATATTTCCCAATTTGCTGCCCAGCATGTCCATGATTAACGCCGATTTCATTTTCAAACAGCGCTTTGCGATTTTCCGCATCTGCTTCTGGTTCGTTTAAATACATATTTGTTATTTGAGCAAAGTCTTGAAAAGTTCTAGCTGTGCGTACGGATTGATAACTAAGTATACGTCTCAAATGTGTAAATCTTTCTATGGTGTTAGAAGGTAATCCTTGCTCCCAATTGTACATACTGATATTAATTGTTGGTTTATCGAATATTGCTGATTCCATTATTAAAGTAGAGTATTCTTGTACTACCACATCACAATTTATGATTGCCTCAGCCATTTCATACATATCTGTCATTTCTAGAGATGATTGCTCGTTTATATGAGGCCGTTTAGGTTCCCAGAAATGTACAAGTTCACCATATTTGTCTTTTATTGTATGTATCAAGGGCAAGTATTCTTCCAGTACCGTACTCCCATCCGCACGGATGCTAAGATGCAGAGGGTGAAACCGAACAAGGAGTTGTGACTTTGGCTGTATTTGATTCATTAATAAGGCATCCAAAATTCCTTCTATTACATCAAATCTACGCTCAAAATGTCTTGGGCCACTCATTCCATAAAATATTAGCTTTTTGTCAGGATCCAGAGATCGATTCTTAAAAAACTCTTGTTTACTATTCGGTAAGAATTGTTTATTTGAGTATTTATCCCAATGTGCAATACCTCCACTATATATATTGTCCTTATCTATATCGTGAAATACTTCTACTTCTTTTGCCATACTATTGTTCCAGGTAATTACTTTATCTGGCAGGCAACCACGGTAGCCTTTTGTACTTGAGTTGTCCCAACTATGAGGGATTGATATTATTTTACAATGATGTCTCTTGGCACTGTTCATAAAGGCGATATCGATACCATATCCCAGTGATGATATAAGTAATATCTGTGGTTTGTATCGAGTGAAATAATCGTCATAAATTTTGCCTGACAAAATCAGAGACATGATATATATAAGCGCTCTTCTGGCAAAGTAAGAATGACATGTGAACCAGGAGACAAGTTTAATTCCCGTAAATATTAGTTTCCCGAAGAAACTGGTGAATTCCGACTTATATTGTATCTTACGTAAGTTGATTGTATGGTTAAACAAGTCTCGAGTACTACCAGAAGTCATTATGCGAATTAAATTTAGGCTTGTGATTAAGGTGTTCTGGCGTATATTTTCCATGGATTGGCTATACAATACAGGCTCTATGGCAATTTGGTTTTCAGGGAATAATTTTTCGAAGTGCTCCACTTCGTCATCTTGTACAAATAGTACAATTTGCTCTCCAGAATCCTTGAGTTTTGTTAAAATATCACTGGAAGCGAGATATCGCATACTGAAAGATCTGTAGGCGTGTATAAAAACAGTCATTTTTAAACGCTACGATCTAGCTATTTCAACTATTTTTCTGCCTATATTCAAACCGGCAGTGCCTAGGTTCTCACCGCACTCAGTTTGGGCAAGTTTGTATCTTCCTGGTTGTTTCAATGCAGAATTGTTGACTGAATCACAAATATATTTTTGCAATTGATGGGAGTCGTATGCTACGACTGTAGCGTCATTCTCCAGTACTCTTTGGTTGTGTGTCTGGCGTTCATCCGCATCTATATCAAATCTAGCGACTTTGTATGAACTGGGATTCTGATTGCTGTCTTGGAAGCATACGTTGATCGTAGGTGTATCAAATATACTGGATTCGATATTGAGAGTAGAAAACATGTTAATTACAACTTTGCTATGTTTTAGGATGGAGCCTAATTTAATGATTTCTTCTTCAGGCATAAAATAGCGAAGATCACTGCCTATGATTTCTGGACGGTCTATTGCTATCAATTCAGTGCCGTATTCTTTTAATAAGGTATCCCATTCATTGTGCTCTGTAATTATTTGATTGCTTGAGGTTCGGAAATAAATTGGGTGTAAACGTACCAGCAATATGTAATTATCTAGTTCAGGAGTACTTCTAATGGTTTCGCATATTATTTTCGCGATGTAGGGGTTTGATTGGTAAGTATTTGGAGACTTGGTTCCTAAGAGAATGATATGTTTGTTGGCGGGTATATTCAGAATAGAATCTAGTTGTTGCCGAGTCCACAGTTGATCAGGTGCATTATAAGAATCGTAATGTGGCACTCCTCCGACATAAATCGTATGAGGCTTTTTATGATGCAATGTTACTAATTCAGATTTCATAATTTCGGACCAGGTGATTATATGAGATGTTAAATCTGCGCCGTATCCTCTTACAGTGGTGTTGTCCCAACTCAAAATATAGCTGATGGTTTTTATCTTCCTCTCAGATGCTTCTCTTAAAACATATGCATCATGATCGAATGTTCCCAGACTGGTAGTGACTAACACAGCAGGTTTGAAAAAATCAAAGAACGCTTGGTTAGCTTTGACTAGAGAAAGTTTGTTTTCCAGTAACACAAAACTGCGAATCATTATTGGATGAAGTTTAGCTACTAAAACTAACAGTCGAACGATGTAAGTTACTATTTTGTTATTAATGTTTGGATGGTTTTTACTATCTTTAATCTCCATTTCAAATAGATCAGAAACGGTTTGAGTTTTTAAGGAAAATTGTCTAACCATCCTCAATATCCTGTTGATAGGTTTATTGCTGTTGCGGTCGTATTGATCAGTTTCTAATTTATGAACTGGTATATCATGGAATGGAGTAGTATCCAAATAAGTTTTGATACTGTTTGGGCCTGATGTGAGTATAACTGGTTGCAATCCATTTTCAACTAATGTTTTTAGTATGTCTGATTGGATGATTACTCGTGCGCCAAACCCTTGTTCTATCAGGAGAGCTATGCGGTGTTGCTTTGTAGTCATTAAGTGATGTTAGTCTGAGTATTTCAGTTTGACTCTATTGGGTTTTTCGATTTCCATGATGGATTCAGTTTTAAAACTCAAAGCTTGTGCCACTGTTATGGTGTCTTTGCGAACTCTTCTTAGGCCGTCAGGTTCTAAGGAAGCGGCATGGTCAGTACCTTTCCATGCTCTATCCAGAGTAAAGTGTCTTTCTATGAAATCTGCTCCTAGTACAAAAGCAACGCCATCTAATCCTATGCCGGTGTAATGAGCAGAAAAACATATTCCTTTGACGATGTTTCCATATTCTGATTTTAGCCGACTGATAGTTAAGAGACATATGTCTTTGGGCGGTACAGGGTATCCAGACGTGCAATGATATAGCACTAAGTCTTTGAGCCTGCCGGAATTTTCGAATAAGCTGATTATTGAATCCTCTTCCTGAGGAGTGGTCATACCTAATGATAAGTGGATATCTCCAGAGTAATTATTACAAAGGTAATCCAACATGGTGTAATGGGTATTGGAAGGTGACCCGATTTTTATAAATGGTGGTTCTAGTTCCATTATTTCTTTTGCGGACGTTAAGTCCCAGACTGATGTACTATATCCTATCCCTATTTCTTTGCAATATTCCATAAGTTCTTTGTGTTGTTCGGAGGAGAATTCCAAGAATTCTCTGTGGTCTCCATATGTGCTTCCATATGAATTTTCTTCAACGGGATGAGGAGCATTGTATTGTTCAGTTGTGAGCAGTTCTTTGGGATTTCGTTTTTGAAATTTCACATACTGAGCATCACAGAAGACTTTTGCTACACGAATCATCTCTTTAGCTATTTCAATGTCTCCTTTATGATTGCATCCGATTTCTGCAATAATTGTAGGAGGGTCTCGCTTTATTAGGTCGTTTATATTTAATGAATTGTTATTCATGTAAGTTTACTTTTTGGTGTCGTCAGAATTTCTATTTATGACTTGATGCAATTTTGTTTGGTCACATCGATTAGCACATTTATGATTTGCAGGAAAATTTCCTTGTAAATGCCATTCTCTTAAAAGTCTGTATTTATCTCCATTCCATATCTTTTCTAGTGACTGTTCTTTGACATTACCTAATTTCATTTCGCAATTGTAATCTTGGGTACATGGCACGACGTCACCATTAGCCATCACAGTCATGGAAGACCAAGGGTATTCACAATACTGTTGAGCATAGTGGGATTTATTGGTCATTTCTACATCTTCTTCGTAATACCATCTGTTATCTTGACTTTTAACATAGGCATAGACGTCTAGGTCTTTCCACATGTCCATGAATTCTTTTTGCATAGATCTGTTATCTGTATTTTCATTTAGTTCAATCATTGTTGGAACAATTAATGTTTTGTAACCTTTCTCTTCTTTCATATTGATGACGTCTTTGATGGTTTGATAGGCTTTCTCAAAATTGTTATATCGCCCTCTTATTCTTTTTGCGTTGGAGTCATCTAAGGCATCAATGGAACATTTCAAAACTGTTAATCCAGCTTCCATTATGGATTCAGCTCTTTTGACTGATAAATTGGCAGGAACACAAGAAAAGTAGGTGGGTATGTTACGGTTTGTGCATGCTTGTACTCGGTTCACAATATTTTTATCTACCAAAGGTTCCCCATATCCATGTAAAATCACACATCGAGACACCACATAGAAGTAGAACGCGTTTTCAGAATGTTCATCGAAATTAATACCATATTCGGTATTTATGAAATCCCAGAAAGCCTTCATGTTTTCAGGCGTGTGAGGTGTCATTTGGTCTAATACATTTTCGAATGTTTGATCATCTATCCAGTCAATATCTCGGGTCATTAAACTTGTTCTTGGGCACATGATGCAAGTCATGTTACAGTGATTGGTAGTTTCGATGTTGAACACGTGTGGTTTACGCGATCTTAGTGATTCCAGCTGCTCTTCTATTTGAATGAGGTCTTTACTGGTTATACGGCCGTCCATTAAATCTTTTTTTAGACTATCTGCTTTTTGTATAAAATTGATATCGTACATAGTGATTAACCTTATTTGGAATCTATATATTTTTTTATTGAAACAGTTGTTTCCAGCCCTTGTAAGCTGTTATGGATGTCGTTGATAGGTTCTTTGTTATTAATTATTGCATCAAGGAAGTTTTCTAATTCATCAACAAACATTGTATTTCTTTCCCAGGAGTCTTCTACTCTAGAAATTTCTTCAATCTCTCCCGAAATGGTTAACTTTGCTATATTTTGGTAATAATCCCATTCTATATTACCGTTTTCACCTATAATTTTCATGGTTCTACTAGGTGGATTTTGTAAGTAATCTATATGCATGTGAATTATAGCATCATCACAAGTTTTTAAAGTTGCACTAACGTAATCTTCTACGTTCGTTCCTAGGCTAGGGCTGTTGCCTCCATGCGCATATATCAATTCTAAGTCGCCGAATATCCAGGTTAAATAATCGATATCGTGGATTTGGGTTAGTGCTACTCCTCCTCCTAGTTCTTTCCTGGAAGCATAGCTGTTTCTGTGGTCTTCCCAAGGATGCCATAAAGGTAAGTACTCTCCAGAATTAACGTTTACATGAAGGATTTCCCCGATACTTTGAGTTGATATCCATTTTTTTATGTCGAGTAGATTTGGATGAAATCTGATTTGATAACCTACTGCTACTGTCACTTTTTTTTCATCGATGAGTCTAAGCAATTCCGGTATCGATGTTAGGTCATTTGATATAGGTTTCTCTATAAACACATGTGAATTATGCTCTATTGCTTTTAAAGTATAATCCATATGCATAGAAGTGGGATTGCAAATAAAAACCAAGTCATATTGATCATTTAAAGCCATATCATAATTGTTGTATAAAATAGTATTAGAATGCCCTGTTGGGAAAGGTGGTTTTAAGGTAGAGGTTCGCATTATGCCAATTTTTGTAATCCCTAGTGTACGGAGATTATTATAGTGCCTAGATCCTATTGAACCAAACCCAACTATCAAAGCACTTAGTTCTGATATGGACTTCACATTATTCTCCATGAAGAAACCTCGAGAAATCTAAGCTCAATTGGTCATCTATATCAACTATATTAGTTGACTGCAGTATGTGACCCATAATTTTACTTCCTGACATGGATGATAGATGAGTTATGGTATTAGTTCTGATTACATCCAAATATCCAGGCTGAAAATAAGACACCGGTAAGGATTGCCTTGGCTGATTGTAGGGTTCATGTATTTCAGAAGATATTAGTGGGCTTAAATACTCAAAATCTCCGTCTAATGTCCACATTTTATAAGGATGTTCTCTGGAAGGTGTAACCACTCTTAAGGAATCGGCTTCTTTGGTCATGAGCATTTTATTTATACATTCTTCAATAACGTTTACATTCCTGAATGGTGTAGTGGGACGCAAGTGGATTACTAGGTCTGGGGAATAGGATTCGTTGAGTTGTAGCCATTCTAAACAATGCTGGAACACAGGTAGATCTGGAGTGTCGTCCTCCGATAAATTAGCGGGTCTAATAAATGGAACTTCTGCATCATAATGTATGCTAACGTCTTTTATTTTCTCTGAGTCGGTAGTTACTAGAACTCTACTGATAGAAGGTGTTTCAATTGCGGAAATTATGCTATGCGCTATTAAAGGCTTCCCTGCGAGTTCGACTAAGTTCTTATCCGGTATGGATTTTGAACCACCTCTTGCTGGAATAATTGCTAATACATTTGGTTCGGACATAACAATAAATCTATCAAACTAGGTCTTCTAATAATATATGTTTATCTGCCTTAATCGATTTGTTTAATTGCTTCCCGAGAATTTTAGTAGCCTCATTTGGGGGCAATCCTGTTCCTGGTTTCTTGAAGGCTATATCTTCTGGCGACAGTTTGTGACCTGAATTTAGATCTTTGTTAGCGACAATACTTTTTGCAAACAAATCTCTTATTGGTTTAAGTTGTTGAGCCATTTGATCTTTATTAACAGGGTTTTGGACCATCTTTTCTATATATCTTATCCCTTGTACCACCTGAGAAAGTTCATCTAAGGTAATGGAAGCTGGGACATCGGGGCCGAACATTTGTTTTGAAAAGGTCACATGTATCTCAAGCATGTCAATTTGTATTGCTGATGCTGCCAATGGAGCAAAAATTGTTCCAGAATGGTCTGAAAGCCCTATTGGGATATCGAACAGGTCTCGATACAATGGGATGTTGTTAATGCCAATTTCCTCTGGAGGACACGGATATGCGGTGGTGGTTTGGAAAACTAACACCGGGATTTTAAATTCTTTTAAAAAGGATAATGTTTGTTGAATCTCTGACATATCACTCATTCCAGTTGATAACAATACAGGTTTACCTGTTTCGGCGATTCTGGTGAGCATCGGGATATTATTTACTTCTCCAGAAGCTATCTTCCAAGCAGGCATTCCTATTTCCTCCAACATAGCAACAGCTGCTTCTGAAAAAGGTGAACTTAAGAAAGTGATACCTACTTCTGTACAGTGGCTTCGTAACTCAGCCCATTGTTCTTTTGTGAACTCCATGCGTTTCCAATATTCGTATCGGTTTGCATCCTGTTTACTGAATTGAATTCTAAAAGGTTCATCTGGAGTGCTCTCTTCTGAGGCAATGTGAGTTTGAAATTTTATCGCGTCTGCTCCAGCTTCAGCAACTGCATCAATATACGCATGAGCTGCTCCGAGACTCCCATCATGAGCTTGTGCTATTTCTGCTATTATGAAACATCTTCCGTCACCAATAATATTGTTATCTATCGAAAATTTTTTGTTAGTGTTCATTTCAAGCCTCCGTATCAAAAGTCATGGTCTGGGACAGGATTGTTAAATGTCTGAGTAAAGGATGCATAATGTAATAATTATAGCCTTCGGGATTCTGTTCTATGCTGGTTGGTAATTTTTCATTTTTTATGTATTCTGTGATTACTTCTAATAATAATTGCGACCTTATGTAAGGGTCATATTCGTAGTCAATTGTGTTCCAATCGACAGGTGGATCGAATCTCTTGCGCAAAACGATTGGCCCAGTGTCGATATTCTTGTCAAGCAAGATTGCAGCAGCACCACATGAGTTGTCTTGGAGCAAACTATAGTAAATGGTGGTACTACCTCTGTAATCGGGCAAATATCCTGGATGAATATGTAAAAATTGTTTTTGGGTGTCAAGGATATTACTTTTGATTATGGCTCCTCCGCTACCAGAATATATGAAAAGTTTGATGCGGGAATTAATGAGAGTTTTTTCCACTTGCTGATCATTAATGTTGGAAGTTTCCAATGTAGTGACATTAGTGCGCATTTTTTCTAACATTTCGAGTGCGCTTGATTTAGAATCAAAAAGTGAGGTGTTATTATTGCTAGAAGGCACCTTAGAGGAACCATTTTCTAATAATATGGCTTCTTTTAAATGGATTCCGTTTTCAATGAGACTTGATAGATATGCTCGGGTTCTCATGGAATCAACTGCCAATAATCCTATGTTAGTACTAATCATTTAGGTAACGAGTCTTTGTTAAAGATTTTATACTCGACAGTTCGAGCCTCAAAGATATATGAATAAACTGTTTAACCTCAGGTTTTAAGTGTTGGTCTGATATAGATATGATCAAATCGTTTAGCTTCAAAGCACTGTTTAAATACCTGTAAGTAATAGACTTTTGTTGTTTTAATAACAGTATGATTGAAAATAGAGTGTAATTGATAATCTCTGTATAATTTTTTGATATTGGTTTGAAATTATTGTCGTAGTCAGAGTATATTCGTTTAGTCACTTCAAATTTTTGTAGCAGTTTCTCCAAAAACTCTGAGTCTAGGTTATCTTTATCCCCGTTATTAATATCTGTAGAATTTAAAAGACTAAGTAGTTTTACAGTAATTGAGCTTTTGTATGTTCCCCTTAAGTAATATTCTTTTGAGACCAGTTCTATCTGTCGAATGTGGTCGTGCGAGTATTCTGGTACCTCAAGATTTTTAAGGTAATTCTTTCGATTTTCAAAATAGTCTGCAACAAATCTGGAACCATGCCAAGGAGTATATTGGTAGTTTTCTTTAGTGACTAATCTGTTTGTACATGTGTATGTGTATGTGCTATGCATTCAGTCTATGCTTTATATGTCTTAAAATTAATTCAGTCGCTTTTGGAATAGTTGTATGATTTTCATAACTTTTGATAATTAGATCAGGATTTTCAGGAGGATAGAATTTTATATCTTGACCTACGACATTTTTAGGGGTTTTTAAAGAGTATAAGCCTTTTTGATCACGGGTTTTAATAATCTCTATTGGAACTTCTAAATAAACTTCAAAGTACTCCTGGTAATTGGCACGATTCCATGCGCGATCTTCTTCGAACAAGGATAAAATAGAACATATAACGTTAATATTTTGGGAATCAAGGTGCTTACACAAGTTTCGGATGCGATTGGCATTAATTTTGCGGTCATAAATAGAGTGTCCTAGGTCATTCATCATGATATTTCGAACGTCATCTCCATCTATAAATACGCAGTTTGAATGTGTCTTTTTTAACTGGTCGAATAGTTCACTTCCTATTGAAGTTTTGCCTGACCCAGGCATCCCTATAATCCAAATAATCATGTTAAGCGGTTTTTGTACCTATAAATACTAATACATTACAGAATTGATTGGGGAATAAGGTTACCAGTAACTTATCTAAAATTTTCCCAATTAGGTTTAGTTGGTATCCCTGTGAACGATTAGAGCTTTCTGAAGAATTAGAAATTGCTAAAGCCTTCAATCGGTAAAGAATTGATACATTGCGTGCTCTATAAACTTTTGTGGTGTTTAAGGACTGTTCAGCTAGTATCTCTTTGAATTCAGTTTCAGAAAACATGATTCGGTGGAATTCCGTTTTTTTACGGTTACACGAGGAGACTTTATTCCCCAAGCGATTCCAATACCATTCATTCAAGTTCATTTCCCAATTATTAGGCCTAATTGAGATGCAAAATTTACCTTGGTCTTTTAATACCCTTGAACATTCAGATAAAGCTGTTTTGATATCTGAAATATCTTCTATATTATGGTAGACGCCAAAAGCCATAACGGTATTATATGAATTGTCAGGAAACGTTAAATTGATAGCATCACCTATATTGACAGGAAGTGCATGGTCGGAAAGTTTTGCGTTGGTTACAGCTATTTCGCTACGCTCTACTCCTGTTATATTAAAACCCTGATAATAGTAATGTTTTAATACACGCCCACCCCCGCATCCAATTTCTAAAGTTGGCGTGCTTTTATCATCCATTACTAGTTCTGCGTATTTAATTGGGTAGATATTGGTATTTGCAAAGTGGGATTGGTCAGAACCAGTTTCTGCCCATCGTCTATCCCAATAGTTAGGATTACTTTCGTGTCTATAAACTTTTTTCATTCTGAATAATTGTATGGAAGTGTTTTTCAGCGATAGATAAATCACTGAGTGAGTCTATTTCTACCCATCCTCGATTGATATGCACAGGGGTTAATTTGATAAATTGGTCAGCAAGCATTTGGAGTAGGTCAGTCATGTATAGATGTCTTGCAGCCATAGGATTCTGTTCACTAAAATTTTTGTAGGTATCCAGAAAAGCTTTTTTACCAGAATGTTTTATACATGTTAAACCAATATATTGTGACTCGATTTCTTTCACATCATTCGGCTTTTGACCTATAGAATAAATGGATTCGTTAGTAATTTTTAACGATTCTGCGTCTTCTAAAGGATTATCGAATCTTTCGTTCCAATATTGCTTCCACTTATCATCTACAACCACGGATATGGGTGCTTCAGACTTGATAAGCCTACTCAATATTTCAGGGGAATAAACAATATCACCATAAGAAATGACGAATTCTGGTTTCATTATAGGTTCTGCACAAAATAGAGAGTACACCATATTACTGTTTTTATATTGAGGATTATGCACCTTAGTTATACCGGGAATTTGTATTGCTTCACTTCGAAACCCGGTGATTACTATTATGTCTTCGATCCCAATAGATTGCGCTACTTCAATTTGCCATTCTAATATGGTTTTGCCTCTTAGTGGGACCAGACATTTGGGGATCTTTGCCGTAATAGGCATCAATCGAGTTCCCATACCAGCTGCTAGGATTATTAATTGCATTGATTCATCCAATATCTCAATATGATCTCATCTAAGTCTTTGGAATTTGGACTGCGTTCAGGATGCCATTGAATACCAACAATAGGAAGCTTCGGATGATACAAACCTTCGATGATTTGATTATTCCATGTAGCAAAAGGATTTAATTCGTCACTTAAATCTAAGATACTAACGCCATCGTCATGGTAAGAATTCACAGAAGACTTATGGTTAGAAAAACCAGATGTTATGGGGTTTTCTAGGAGGTCTATTTGATGTTCATGAGCAACTGTGTGTTTGTAAGTGGTGCTGATGTTTTTGGTTATATTACCTCCAAAATATTTGTTAATCATTTGAAATCCTCTGCAAGTTCCAAGAATGGGTAATTTCTTTTTAATCCCTATTGTTAGGATGTCCCATTCAGTAACATCTCTTTGATGGTATATGCTTTCATTTGGATTTGTGGGAGCGTGTATGATTGAATCTCCGCCTGTAATGATTATCCCTGATATATCTACAGAGTTTAGGAACTGGTTAATGTTTGCTAAATTATTCGGGATTAATAAAGGTGATATATCGTATTTATTTAAATAATTCACCCAGTCGTGACTTATGCTATCTCGATACTCTACGTATGAAGAATTTTCAGTTATCCTCATACTCATTCCAATTAGCATGAGATGCCTCTGACAAGTTTGTTAACACAATCTAATTCTATGACCGTGGATGATTTTAGGTGATTGTAAATTGTGCTTCCACAGCCTATGGCGGCAGGTATCCCAAACTCAGCAGCTCTTATTGACATATGTGAGGCTGCTCCGCCATATTCAGTAATAAGACCGGCAATATGATGACTGAAAATCCAATCATATCCTGGATCTGCTGATGATATTAAAATTATCTTCCCATCTAGTTCGGTATATTGAGTTTTAGCATCATCGAGTATTATTGGTGCTGCGGTAATACGCTCTCCGGAAATATAATTAGGATCAGTTTTTAAGGCTTTAAAATATGAAATATTTGTTGAGGGGCCTATTACATGGGGCAACTTAGTGTGGCATGTAAGATTCCATTTTTTTTCTTGGTATTGTTTGATTCTGATTAAGTCTGCTTTTATAGCGGGACTAGGGCTTTCAGATGCCAATTTTTCAAATTCGTTGATATTTAAATAGGACAAGTCATCTTTGGAAAATCCGATAAGTTCACCTAGATTAGAAATTGATTCCAGTATTTCATTCACTAATTTCATGAATTCGAACTTTGCAAGTTCTCTGGCTTGAATGCTTTGAATAATGAAGTGGATTAATTGTTCTGGCTCGATTTGTAACCCTAACTGGTGTAATGGTTTATCGATTAAGATGGAGTAAGCATCTGACGAAGTTTTATCAGACAGAGTTGTTTCATTATTATTGTCATTGGACTTATTCTGATTTGATGTAAAATATTTATTGTAGCCGGTTTTGTAGTTTTCCGATGTTATATCGTAGGAACTAGGTCTTAAATGACCATACTTAAGCAATAAAGTGTCTAATGATATCTCCCCTGCTTGATAACGAGACATATCTTCGGACATATCTGAAGCTATAGTCGGGATACTTCTATAAATATCAGTTAGTTCTGATTCAGAAAGTATGTTTTTTTTCTTTAAGGATTTAAGGATTGAGATGGCAATAAATGCGCATCTTGCTAATTTAGCAAAGACTAATGTGCCTTTATTCTCGCATTCGGATAGTAAATGGCTTATTTTGTAGCTGATTTCTGTGATGGAATTAGGTCTATGGTTGGCCCATTTATAGATTGAGTTTTCTATAGTCTTTAATGCTTCGAGTTCTTTAGAAATTTCAATGCACTGTCCTGAAATAATATCTTCAGTTATTTTGGTCAAGGATTTTTTAAAATGAACCACTTCATTTTCAGTTAACCCTGCAATGTACATGTCTGGGACATAGTCATCAAAACTTGAATCGAAACATGTGGGCGTTAATTCGAACTCGATTTTATCGTGTAGTTCTGGGTTCATCTGAAGTTTATATAGGCAATGATTTATCCATTTGTGTGCAGTTTCTTGTTTTATTGATGCAGGTAATAAAGAGTTAAGGCTCAGTTTAATATTGACGTAAGGGACTCCTCCAAGAGATTGTATAAGTTGTTTTTCTCCCATGTCGGCATATCCGAGTTCCGCGCGAGACTTTGCCCAACTACTTCGTCCTATGAGTCGTTGATAGAGTGATAGTGCTAATGGTCTGGGTGTTGTGCCTAGCATTTCCACAGGGTTCCAATCCGTCATTGTCCCTAAAAGTGTAAAATCACCAGCATAGACTTTATCTGAATTTGAGATCGATTCAATAAATTGTTGAATGTTGTCGAGCTGTTCATACAGGTCTTCATCTTCTAGGATGTATTTTCTAGCTTTACTAGATATGGGTCTTAATTGAAAGAGATATAATTCATTAGAATCACTTACCCCGAATTCAATGTCTAAATCAGATAAATTGGTCAGAGTTTCAAGTTCCTTGACCAATTCAACACACAATTTTATATGATTATCTTTATAGTCCATAGGCTCACTGAGGAGTTTTTTATTGATGAAAATAGTTTCAATATCTGTTCCATGCCCACTAGTTACAGCGTCAGTTACGCCTGTATTCCGATCTATGTTAATTAACATATAAGGAGCTGCAGATTCCAAATCTCTAGTAAATATCACCCCATTAGACGTTAAATTAGTTTGGTAATGCTGTATAAACACTTCATCATTTGGCAAAGTCGTTAGATTTATTGCAGCATAACTATCGAAGACATCTGAAATCGCCTGATTTATTCGATGTTTATCATCAGATGAAATACCTTGTATTGTCTTAAAAATCCCAGCATTTGACATATTTAAGTTATCTTCGGATGATGAAGTGCTTCTAACTATTACAGAGCAATTTATAAAGCGTTTGGATATGGTTTGCATTATGATGTCAGGGTTTTCCTTCCACTCGTGGTATGAAAACTTATATTGCTCTAACACTGTAGCGGATTTCAGTAAAGGTCTGACTTGTTCTAGGGTTTGAGCTTTTCCTTGGAATATTGTTTGAGTAACAAAAAGTTGCTTGTGGATAGGAGCTGCTAAGCCATTTACATCTGTAGTGCGGTAGGGCAAAGAAGCTGGGAGGTTATAAAGTATATCTTCTAGTTGGGATTCAGGGTTTTTATTAGCAATATCAAATATGTGTGCCATAAAGTTTTGTCTCAGGGTTTTAGGGACATATATAACTCCAGCGAATTCAGACTCATTTGAGTGGGAATGGTTTTGAGCTATGCAAATTTTACTTGGGTCCGTACTCAGAGGTTGCAGTGCTTCGGGTAGTAATACGCTTGTGGCTCTAACTATTATCAAGTCGTTGTTGGTTGTCTCATTAATTAATGTTAGTCCAGAAGCTTCACCTTTAGAGTTCCAATCTTGATGATACAGAAAATTAAATTCAGGATAACTCTGGATAACCTTTTGGATCTGGTATCCACCTATGTAAGTAATACCGGGTATTTGGTTTATTGTTGCAAAGTGATGTATCCAGTCTAAAACGGTTGAGTTGTTGTGTATATTAGTTAATGAATTTGGCAAACTTTTGCGCTGATCCAACCTCCTACGACCTCGTATGCAGTCTAGTATTAGTAACTCCATAGTGTTAATTAATTAATCCAGTGCATCCAGAATACTATTTGATTTGGAGTCTACTAACTGTGCGGGGTTACTTACAATTTTACAAATGTTAATAAGCTGCACGAATACTTTCACTCGCCAAGGTATGAACCTATATTTACGGGAGGATTTTGTAAGCCCATGGGTTCTTTTCTTGATATCTATAAAAGTGGCCTGTAACGCTAATAAATATAGTGTGAATGTTCTATGCTTAGGTATATTGTTTAGAGGGTTATCGAAATCGAATAAGTTAAGTTGGTCAAAACAATATTCTTCAAAAGTTGTTACTGGGTTTTTAAGTACACTTGATTGTTTAGCTATCTTACCTGTATTCAAGGAATTCTGCCTAGCATTTCCTCCGTAAGGTATACCGAGTATGGTCATGTCATTTGTTGATTTTGTTGCTTTGATTTTTAAAAACTCACATAATTCAGATATTTGTAGGGTTTGATCTTCTCTAAACTTATTTACTGACGTAATGTGTAAATAAGGACGATTTTTGTGACTTTCTATAAGGGCATCGATTTTTTTGTAAGTCCTCAGCCAATAAACTGCTCCTTTGCTAGCTGTGAGATCATAAAATTCATTTGGGTTAATAGTCTTTAAATATGTTTCTCTTAGGGATGCATAACTTTCTATTGGTTTTCTATAAGGAAATATTAATTTAGAATTTGCTAGTAGGGCTTCGTTTGACCAGTCAAACCCTCGAGCTGTGCATAGCATTGCATAATACTTAACTTCTTTATTTTTATAGTTTTTATGAGAAGAATGAAAACATTGGAAAAAATGCCTTAAATATTGGATGCTGCTCATAACTTCGCTTTGTTTAATATTTAGCAAATCTTTAAATAATTCGATGTCGAATGGTCCTATGGATTTTCTGAGATCAAATTTAGAGTGAGAATTCTCTAATGTGTTGATGGAGAGTCTTTCTCCAAATCTATCTTCAAAATGTGCAATAAAGGCGGTATTTAATTCTTTAACAGACGCTGTTGCATTGCCCTTACTAATACGATTGAAAGTCATAGCAAAGTAAAATTCGGACGGCCAACTTAAGATATCAGGATGATTGTCCAGCAGAGCCAGGATTGCACTATTTGCTGATCTAGGCGCTCCAACCAGAAATAAAAATTTTGGTTCTTTAGGGTTGTGATTTGTCATATGTTGTGAGGAATAAACTTTTTTGGAGAGTTATAAAACCATTAAGACTTTTTGGTGTAAATATTAAAAGTAAAAAAGAT